>NZ_JBHYXD010000072.1:4641-23250 GCF_042751995.1 Streptomyces sp. NPDC059371
ACCTGCCCCCCCCGCGGCGCAACTTCGGATCTAACTACAATACCCCCACCGGGGGCGGGGTGGTCCTGGGGGGGGGGGCCCCCCCCCGCCCCCCCCCCCCCCCCGGTTCGTTCTGCCGGATGTGAGCGAGAAGAACCATGACGGAAAGCGCAACGCCCGCGAGCGGCTGGCGGTCGAGCGAGAGAAGCAGAAGGCCGCGGACAAGCGCCGTCGGGCGCTGATCGTGGGGGCGTCGGTGATCTGCGTCCTCGGCCTGGCCGCCGTGATCGGCGTGGTGGCCGCCAACTCGGGCAAGGACAAGAAGAGCGACACGTCGGGTCCGGTCGTGTCGCCCTCGGGCGCCACCGGCAAGGACGCTCTCGCGATCCCCGTCGGCAAGGACGGCGCCAAGTCGACCCTGACGGTGTGGGAGGACTTCCGCTGCCCGGCCTGCCAGGCCTTCGAGGCGGCCTACCGCCCGACGATCCAGGAACTGACCGACGCCGGGAAGCTGCGCGTCGAGTACCACCTCGTCACCCTGATCGACGGGAACATGGGCGGCAGCGGCTCCCGCAAGGCCGCCAACGCCGCCGCGTGCGCCCAGGACGCCGGGAAGTTCCGCGCGTACCACGACGTGCTGTACGAGAACCAGCCCAAGGAGACCGACGACGCCTTCGCCGACAACGCCAAGCTCATCGAGCTCGCCGGCAAGGTCGACGGCCTGGTCACCCCGGCCTTCCGCGCCTGCGTCAACGACGGCACGCACGACGCCTGGGTCCGTAAGTCGAACGCGGCGTTCCAGGCCGGCGGCTTCTCGGGCACCCCGACCGTGCTCCTGGGCGGCAAGAACATCTACGCGGACCAGTCGATGACCCCCGCCAAGCTGAAGCAGATGGTGGAAGAGGCCAACAAGGGCTGAGCCGCTTTCGCGGCCCCGGTGCCCCCGCCCTCCACCGGCCGGGGGCACCGCACGTTATGGACCCGTTGCGGGGCTGCCCGCCGTGGGCGGCGTCCGGCACGGTAGCGTCGACCTTGCCATGGAACTTGCCTACATTCCCAGCCCGTCGCACGGTGTGCTGCACCTCGGCCCCATTCCGCTGCGCGGCTACGCGTTCTGCATCATCATCGGCGTCTTTCTGGCCGTCTGGCTCGGCAACAAGCGCTGGATCGCCCGGGGAGGGCGGGCCGGCACGGTGGCCGACATCGCGGTCTGGGCCGTGCCCTTCGGGCTCGTCGGCGGCCGGCTCTACCACGTGATCACGGACTACGAGCTGTATTTCAGCGAGGGCCGTGACTGGGTGGACGCCTTCAAGATCTGGCAGGGCGGGCTCGGCATCTGGGGCGCCATCGCCCTCGGTGCGCTGGGCGCCTGGATCGGCTGCCGTCGCCGCGGTATCCCGCTGCCCGCCTGGGCCGACGCCGTGGCACCCGGCATCGCCTTCGCCCAGGCGTGCGGGCGCTGGGGCAACTGGTTCAACCAGGAGCTGTACGGCAGGGCCACGGACCTCCCGTGGGCGCTGCACATCACGTCCTCCACGGACGGCCGCGTCCCCGGCTACTACCACCCGACCTTCCTGTACGAGTCCCTGTGGTGCGTCGGCGTCGGATTCCTGGTCATCTGGGCCGACCGCCGCTTCAAGCTCGGTCACGGGCGCGCCTTCGCCCTGTACGTCGCCGCCTACTGCGTCGGCCGCGGCTGGATCGAGTACATGCGGGTCGACGACGCCCACCACATCCTGGGCCTGCGTCTGAACGACTGGACCGCGATCGTGGTCTTCCTCCTCGCGGTGGTCTACATCGTGATCTCGTCCCGGCTGCGTCCGGGCCGGGAGGAGGTCGTGGAGCCGCGCGCCGATGAGGACGCGCCGGCCGAGGGCGACGAGTCGGTCGCCACCGAGGGCGCGGCGGACAAGTCCGAGGGCACGTCCGACGCCGGGACCGCCGGCAAGGACAAGGCCGCCGGCAAGGACAAGGCCGAGAGCAAGGACGAGGACAAGGCCGAGGACGGGACGGGCGACGGCTCGGTCGATCTCGGCAAGGAGACCGTCGGTGAGTCCGTCGCGGCCGCCGACTCCGCCACGTCCACCGACTCCGCCAAGCCCGCTTCCGCGCCGGAGTCCGAGGAGGACCCCGAGGACGGGTCCGGTGCCGGATCCGTGGCGCGGGACGAGGCCGGATCGGCCAAGAAGGGCTGAGTTCTCCCCGTACACGCCAAGGGGGGGGCCCCGAGGGGGGGCGGGCCCCCCCTCATGTGGCACAGGGCGGTTTGTGTCTGGGGGGGCCCGCAGCGGGGGGGGGGACGGGGGGGGTCGGGGGCGGGGGCGCGGGGCGGGCGCCCCACCCCCGGGGCGTTGACCCCCCCCACCCCCCCGGGGGGCCCCGCGGGGGGCGCCCGCCCCCCCCCTTCGTGTCGCCCGGGCCGGTTTGCCTCGGGCCGACCCACCTCGGGCCGGTCACCGTGCGCGGGTCGCCCCGGCCTGGTCGCCGTGCGCAGGTCGCCCCCGGCCGGTGGCCCTGTGCGGGTCGCCCCCGGCCGGTCGTCCGGTGCCTGGGCGATCGAGGCCCGGCCGTCCGGGCTCGCGGTGCCCGGCCCGTGGTCTCAGGTCAGGCGCTGGGCGAGGGCGAGGATGCGGCGGGCGCCCGTGACCACCGCCGCGTCGACGAAACGGCCGTCCGGCAGGGCCTGCGCGCCCGGGTCCGCGACGGCCGCCCGGATGACGGCCTCTGCGGAATCGACCTCGGCCGGAGTGGGGAGGTAGGCCCGCTCGATGATGGGGAGCTGGCGGGGGTGGATCGCCGCGCGCCCGAGGAAGCCGAGGGCGCGACCCCGTGCGCAGGACGAGGCCAGGCCCTCGACGTCGCGGATGTCGGGGTAGACCGACTGGGCCGGCGGCGGCAGCCCCGCGGCCCGCGCGGCCACCACCAGGCGGGCCCGGGACCAGTCGAGGCCCGCGTCGTCACGGACGCCGAGGTCGGCCCGTAGATCGCTCTCGCCGAGCGAGACCCCGCGCAGCGCGCGATGGGACGAGGCGATGGAGTAGGCCCGCTCGATGCCCAGAGCCGTCTCCAGCAGGGCGTAGAGCGGGACCGTGCCGCCCTCGGCGGGGGTCGCGCTCTCCGCCACCCGTACGACGTCGGAGCGGGAGGTCACCTTCGGCAGCCGCAGGCCGGACAGGCCGCGCAGCGGCGAGAGCGTCTTCAGGTCGGCGTCGCAGAAGGGGCCGTCGAGGGCGTTGACCCGGACGTGCACCGGGACGGGCGGCGCCTCGGCGAGCAGGTCGGCGGTGGCCGAGCGGGCGTACTCCTTGCGGTGCGGCGCGACCGCGTCCTCCAGGTCGACGAGGACGACGTCCGCGCCGGAGGCCAGCGCCTTGGCCACCACCTCGGGACGGTCACCCGGCACGTACAGCCAGGTCAGCGGCAGGAGGTCGGCGGTCACAGCGCACCCTCCGCCCTCAGTGCCCCGATCTCGGCCGTGGTCAGGCCGAGTTCACCGAGCACGGCGTCGGTGTCCGCGCCGTGCGGGCGGCCCGCCCAGTGGATCGCACCGGGTGTGGCGGAGAGCCGGAAGAGGACGTTCTGCATGCGCAGCGGACCCAGTTCGGGGTCCTCGACGCGGGTGACCGAGTCCAGGGCCTGGTACTGGGGGTCGCTCATGATGTCCCGGATGTCCTGGACCGGCGCGATCGCCGCCTCGGCCTTCTCGAAGGCGGCGAGGACCTCGTCCCGGCCGCGCTCGGCGATCCACGCCCCGACCGCCCCGTCCAGGATGTCCGCGTGGCGTGCCCGGTCCGCGCCGGTCGCGAACCACGGCTCGTCGATCACGTCGGGGCGGCCGACCAGCCGCATCACCCGCTCGGCGATCGACTGCGCCGAGGTCGAGACCGCGACCCAGGAGCCGTCCGCCGTGCGGTAGGTGTTGCGGGGCGCGTTGTTCGCCGAGCGGTTGCCGGTGCGGGGCTGGACATGGCCGAGCTGGTCGTACCAGATCGGCTGCGGGCCGAGGACGGTCAGGATCGGCTCGATGATCGCCATGTCGATCACCTGGCCCTCGCCGGTGCGGTCGCGCGCCCGCAGCGCGGTGAGCACGGCGTACGCGGTCGTGAGGCCGGCGATCGAGTCGGCCAGGCCGAACGGCGGGAGGGTCGGCGGCGCGTCGGGTTCGCCGGTGACGGCGGCGAAGCCGCTCATGGCCTCCGCGAGCGTGCCGAAGCCGGGGCGGTGCGCGTACGGGCCGAACTGGCCGAAGGCGGTGACCCGGGCGAGGATCAGCCGCGGGTTGGCCGCGGACAGCTCCGCCCAGCCCAGGTCCCACTTCTCCAGGGTGCCCGGACGGAAGTTCTCAATGATCACGTCGGCGCCGGCGGCGAGCCGGAGCAGGGTCGCGCGGCCGCCGCGCTTCGACAGGTCGAGCGTGATCGTGCGTTTGTTGCGGCCGAGGAGCTTCCACCACAGACCGACGCCGTCCTTCGAGGGGCCGTGGCCCCGGGACGCGTCCGGCTGGGCCGGGTGTTCGACCTTGACGACCTCCGCGCCGAAGTCGCCGAGCATGGTGGCGGCGAGCGGCCCGGCGAACAGGGTCGCGAGGTCGAGGACGCGCAGGCCGGCGAGGGAGCCGCCCTCGCTGGGCCCGCTCATGCGCCGGCCTGGGTGTCGATCTCGGAGCGGTACGGCATCGAGGACGTCGCCCCGTGCCGCTGCACCGACACCGAGGCGGCCGCCGACGCCCACACCATGGCCTCCGACATCTCCCGGCCCTCGGCGAGCGCCACCGCCAGGGTGCCGACGAAGGTGTCCCCCGCCGCGGTGGAGTCGACGGCGGTCACCTTGGGCGCGGGCACCGTGATGGGTTCGGCGCCCCGGGCCGCGTACAGGCTGCCCTCGGCGCCCAGGGTGACGACGACCTCCGGGACCTGTTCGAGCAGCGCCGCGGCGGCCCCGCGCGGGTCGGTGAAGCCGGTGAGCGCGGCGGCCTCGTGCTGATTGGGCACCAACAGGTCGATGGTGGACAGCAGTTGGGGTGACAGGAACTGGGCGGGGGCCGGGGTCAGGATCGTACGGACGCCGTGTCTGCGGGCGGCCTCCGCGCCGGAGAGCACGGCCTCCAGCGGGATCTCGAGCTGGAGGAGCAGCGCGTCGGCGCTGGCGATGAGGCCCTCGTCGCCGGGGGCCAGGGAGGTGACGGTGCCGTTGGCGCCGGGGATGACGACGATCGCGTTGGCGCCCTCGTCGTCCACCACGATGTGAGCGGTGCCCGACGGGCCCTCGGTGGTGCGCAGATGGTCGGTGTTCACGCCGAAGTGCTCCAGGGTGGAGCGGAGTTGGCTGCCGAAGGAGTCGGCGCCCACCGCGCCGATCAGTGAGACGTCGGCGCCCGCGTGCGAGGCGGCCACCGCCTGGTTCGCGCCCTTGCCGCCGGGGACCGTGCGGAACTCCCGTCCCGTCACGGTCTCTCCGCGCTGCGGGGCTTTGGCGACATACGCGACGAGGTCCATGTTCGTGCTGCCGAGCACGGCGATATGGGTCATGGGCGAACGGTCTCCCGTTGTGTGAGGTGGGCGAGGGCGTCGAAGCCGATGCCGTTGAAGTCGGCGACGGAGGTGGCGAGCCGGTTCTTGAGGGGGCCTGTGAAGTGGTCGGGCAGCCCGGCGGGGTCGCCCGAGAGGAGGCCGGCGATGCTTCCGGCCGTCGCCCCGTTCGAGTCGGTGTCCAGACCGCCGGACACCGCCCGGCAGACGGAGCCGCCGAAGTCGCCGTCCGCGTGGGTGAGGGCGGCGGCGATCAGCGCGGTGTTGGGGACGGCGTGGACCCAGTGGCAGTCGCGGTGGGCGGCGTGCAGTTCGTCCACGACCGTGTCGAAGTCCGCTGTCGTACGGGCCAGGTGGACGGCGTGGCGGACCGCCCGGGCCAGCCGGGAGCCGGGCGGGACCACTCTCAGTCCGGTGCGCAGGCAGGCGTGGACGTCGCGGGTCGCGCCGGCCGCCTCCGCGATGGCGGCGGCGGTGAACATCGCCGCGTAGACGCCGTTGGCCGTGTGGGTGAGGGCGGCGTCGCGGTACGCCTGCTCCGCGGCCCCCGCCGGGTCGCCGGGGTTGGTCCAGCCGTGCACGTCCGCGCGGATCAGGGCGCCGATCCACTCGCGGAACGGGTTGTGGTGGCGGGCGGTGTCCGGGGGCTCGACCCCGCCGAGGAGGTTGCGGTACGCGACGCGCTCGGCGGTGAAGGTGCGGCCGGCGGGGAGTTCGTCGAGCCAGAGGCGGGCCACGTCCGC
Source organism: Streptomyces sp. NPDC059371 (assembly GCF_042751995.1). Taxonomy (NCBI): domain Bacteria; kingdom Bacillati; phylum Actinomycetota; class Actinomycetes; order Kitasatosporales; family Streptomycetaceae; genus Streptomyces; species Streptomyces sp. NPDC059371. Next base: position 10,892 of record NZ_JBHYXD010000072.1, read on the forward strand.
GGTGGTGAAGTCCCGGCCGTACCGCTGGAGCAACAGCAGGTTCAGAAGTGGGTAGTTGAGGTCGTCGTCCTCCGGCATGCCGTCGATGTTCTCGGCCAGGGAGGTGGTGGCGGAGCGCCGGTTCCAGGGGTGGGCGTCCAGGAGGTCCCGCGGTACGCCCCGCGCGGTGAACCAGGTGCGCAGGGGCCGGTTGCCGGAGGCTTCGGCCAGGGCCCGGATCGCTTCGAGGGGGAGTTTCTCCACGGGTTTGCCGAGCAGGCAGCCGACGGCCCTTCCGAGCCAGGCCGCCTCCAGGCGGGCCGGGCCGGGAGCGGGCAGGGGCGCGTACCGCGGGGGCGGCCAGTCGGGGCACCGGTCCTTGATCAGTGCCAGATCCGTCGGTTCGTCGTCCGCCAGTCTGCCCGGCAGGGCGGCGAGTTCGTCGAGGAGTCCGGCCGCCAGCCGGCGCAGGGACGGCGAGGCCGGGGCCGCCGACGCGCCCGCGCGCAGCGGGGCGGCCCGGCCGCCCGCCGCGTACCAGCGGGCGGCGACGTCCGCCGGGTCCCTGCCGTCCTGCACGGCCTGGCGGAGCTCGTGCCCGAGGAGGTCCTCGGGCTGGACCCAGGTCAGCCGGAGCACGGTGTTCCCGCCAGCGCGGTGTACGCCGCCTCGTGGGCCCGGCGGCGGCGGACGTCACGGTCGAAGATCTCCCGGGTCACCTCGGCCAGCGTACGCGCGGGGGCGTCCAGGTCGAGGCGGCTGGACTCGGCCACGGTCTTGGCCCAGTCGTGCGGGACCTCGGAGCCGAGCGCGCCCGCGAGGGCCCCGGCCATGGTGGCGATGGAGTCGCAGTCGCGCCCGTAGTTGACCGAACCGAGGACCGCGTGCCGGAAGTCTCCGCCGGACACCAGCAACATGCCCAGCGCGACGGGGAGTTCCTCGATGGAATGGAGCCGCGAGGGGCGGCGGGCGCCGAGCGAGGGGGAGCGGTAGTCGGGGCCGACGGTGTCGAAGGGTGCCACCGCCCGGCGCAGCGGGACGAGCGCCGACTCGAAGTCCGTGTGGCGCGAGGCGACTTCGCAGACCGCCTCGACGGCGGCGCGGGTGCCGTCCTTGGCCAGGGCCAGACACGCGGCGACGACCGAGGCGGGGGTCGCGCCGGGTGCGCAGGCCGCCGCCACGGCCGCCGCGAAGACACCCGCGGCCTCGCGGCCGTACGAGGACTGGTGGGCGCCCGCGATGTCGAGCGCCTCGGCGTACGCCCCCGCCGGGTTCGCCGCGTTGACGAGTCCGACGGGGGCCATGTACATCGCGGCACCGCAGTTGACGATGTTGCCCGTGCCGGCCTCGCGGGGGTCGACGTGGCCGTAGTGGAGGCGGGCGACCAGCCATTTCTCGGCGAGGAAGATCCGCTGGAGGGGGAGTGCCTCGGCCTCCAGTTCCGGGATCCAGCGGGGGGTCGTCATCAGGTCGGGGACGAGGTGCCCGGCGACCGCGTAGGCGTCGAGATGGTCGCGGACTTCGGCGTATACCCGTACCAGCGCGTGGGTCATCAGGGTGTCGTCGGTGACGTGTCCGTCGCCCTTGTGGTACGGGGCGATGGGGCGGGCGGTGGGCCAGGCGTCGCCGTTCCAGGGGCCGACGACGCCGTGCACGCGGCCGCCGTGGCGTTCGGCGATCTGCTCCGGGGAGTACCCCTCGACGGGTCCGCCGAGGGCGTCGCCGACGGCGGCTCCGACGAGGGCTCCGGTGATCCGTTCGTCGAGGGTTCCCGTTCCTTCTCCTTTGGGCGTCATGCCCGAATCATCCCTCTGGGGCGGCCAGTTCCGGGGAATCGAGCGGGTCGGCGAGTCCTGTCGCCTCCAGGAGTTCGGCGAGGCCGATGAGATCCGTGCCGGTCAGCCGGGGGAGCGCGCAGCCGGACAGGGTGCGGCAGGCGTCGCGCCAGGAGGCGGGGATCGCGACGGCGCCGCCGAGCGCCCCGGTGAGCGCTCCGGCCAGGGCGGGGGCCGAGTCGGCGACCCGGGAGAGGCAGGCGGCGGCCGGTACGGCCTCGGCGATGCGGCCGTGTGCGGACAGCGCCAGGGCCAGGGCGACGGGGACGGTCTCGGCGGCCGCGATCCCGTAGCTGTAGACGTGGTCGACGATCCGGTGCTCAAGCAGCGGGACCAGTGCGAAGGTGCTCTCGCTGCCCTGGGCCAGTGCGAGGGCGTCGCGGGCGTTGCGGCCGATCTCCGTGGCGGCGGGCAGTTCGCCGAGAGCCGCCTCCACGCAGGTGCCGACGTCGTGGCCGGCGAGGGCGAGCGCCACGGCGGCGGCCATGGCGCGGGCACCGTGCACCCCGTCGCCGTCCTGGGTGTAGCGGGCGTCGAACTCGGCGAGTTCCGCGGCGAGTCGGGGGTCTCCCGGGTAGGCCACGGCGAGCACGCAGGCCCGTACGCAGGCCGCGTCGTCGAAGTAGTGGGGGTTGTCGTGGCCGGTGGCGGGCGGGCGCAGACCGGTGGCGAGGTTGCCGAGTCCGGCCCGCACCGAGATCCGGGCGCGCAGCGGGAGCAGGGCGGACTCGACCTCGGGGGCCCGGTCCGCCGCGGCGGCGACCTCGCTGGCGACGGCGTTCCAGGACAGGTCGATGGACGCGCGCATCCTGCGGCCGAGGCTCAGGTCGCCGAGCGCGCCGGTCTCCCCGGCCCGCAGGACGGCCTCCGCCGCGAACGCCGCCCACTCGGCGTCGTCCGACGGGCCGAGCCGCAGGGGTTCCGGCGGCTGGTTCAGCGCGATCGGCACGGGCAGGGTGGTCGTCGCGTTCTGCTCCGCGAAGGTGTCCAGCTCGCGGGTCAGCCGCCGGGTCCACTCGGGCATCCGCGCGGCCCGGTGCCGTGCGGCGGGCCACCCGGCGGCATCCCCGGCGGCCAGCCCGAGCAGCAGCCCCTCGATCCGGCGCACACCCGCCCCGGGTGACGGCGCACGCCGTACCGCCTCCCCGGTTCCCGCCTCGGCCCCGGCCCATGGGTTCACCTCACGCGACGCCCCCGGCTCCGCCGCCCGCGGGGACCCCGGCCCGGTCCCGGCCCGAGGGGTCCCCCCGCGCCGCGCCCCCGGCTCCACCACCGGCACGAGCACGTCGGCCCCCGTTCCCGCTCCGGGCTCCGCCACTGGTACGAGCGCGTCGGCCCCCGTTCCCGCTCCGGGTCCCACCACCGGCGCGAGCGCGTCGGCCCCCGTTCCCGCTCCGGGTCCCGCCACCGGTACGAGCGCGTCGGCCCCCGTTCCCGTTCCGGGTGTTCCGGGTCCCGCCACCGGTACGAGTGTCTCCGGCCCGGCCCCCGTCGCGGGTGTCCGTGGTCTCGTTCCCGTTCCGGGTGTTCCGGTGCCTGCCCCCGTTCCGGGTGTCCCGGCCCCCGCCCCTGTTCCGGGCGCTCCGGACTTCGCGGCCGTGCCCGGCGCCCCCGGCCTCGTGTCCTCGGTGGACGCCCCCGGCCCGGCGGCCGGGCCGGGGTGTGCCGGGTCCGTCGCCGCGCCGGGCCGCGTCGGTGCGAGGGGGGCCATGGAGACGGCACCCTCGCCCGTCCGTCCGCCGGGCTCGTCGTAGCCGGCCGGCCCGGGGCTCACCGGCGTGCTCCGGCGTCACCGGCGGGCGTCCCGTACGGCTCCAGGGGCGGATCCGTGGCCCCGTACGCGTCCGGAGGAGGGGCCGCGGATGTCTCGGGAGCGGGCGGCGCGTGCCGCTCGGCGCCCCACTTCTCCTCGCTCTCCGGGGTCAGCAGTTCCGCCACGTCCAGGATGTGGTGGCCCTCCATGGAGGGCAGGCAGCTCCCGCGGGCCGGTCCGATGGCCGCCGCCCACTCGGCGGGGACCGAGGACATCCCCCGGGTCGCGCCGGCCAGCGCCCCGGCCACCGCCGCCGTCGTGTCGGCGTCGCGTCCCATGTTCACCGCGGTCAGGACCGACTCGGTGAAATCTCCGTCCGCCGCCGCGTAGGCGCCGAAGGCGAGGGCCACGGCCTCGGGGGCCAGGTCGGTCCACGGGTAGCCGCCGATCACGACCGCGGAACGCACCGCGCGTTCGCCGCGGTGCGCCACCGCGACCGCCCGGCGCAGCGAGCGGGCCGTCCAGGAGTCGTCCGGGACGACGGCCAGGGCGGAGGCGACGACCGTGGCGGTGGAGGCGCCCGCCATCGCGGCGGCGACCCCGGCCGCGACGGCCTGCCCGCCGTAGATGCCCTCTCCCTCGTGGCTCACCGAGCCGTCGATCGCCACGAGCCGGGCCGCCTCGGCGGGCCGGCCGGCGGCGAAGACGCCGAAGGGCGCCGCGCGCATGGCCAGACCGTCGCTCCAGGCGTGCCGGTGCTGGGCGGAGATGGGCGCGGCGAGTCCCCGGCGCAGGTTCTCCAGCGTGCCGCGCTCACTGAACCCGGCGCCGCGGAACGGCCCCTCGTCGCGGTCCGCGATCCACTGGTGCCAGGCCGACTCGACGTGCGCCACGGTCAGGGCCGAGCCGTGCCGGGCCAGCAGCAGCCCCGAGAAGATCGCGTACTCGGTGTCGTCAGTCCCTGCCGGATGTTCGGCGACGTACCCGGTGATCCGGCCCCACCGGGCGCGGATCTCCGACGGCTTCATGTTCTCGGCGGGTGCGCCCAGCGCGTCCCCGACGGCGAGTCCGAGCAGTGCGCCGCGTGCCCGGTCACGGAGAGCGGCGGCGCTCCCGGGTACCGGGGCCGAGGGAATGCAGGCGATGGAAGCCATACGTGCTTCTCCTCTCAGGGTCCTGGCGGCGCGCGGAATGCGGCGCGCGGAACCCTTTGCGGATCTGTCCCACCTTGGCGGTTGACAGGAGCCTCGCGGGCTCCACTGTCACCCGGTCGACATATGTGCATGACATGCCACGGATGAGCGTCGAAGGGTAAAACCGCAGGTTAGCCCAGCCTTTCCTTGCTGGCGGCGGGGAATTTCGCGGCGTACTTTTGGAGTTGTCGAAAAGTGGAAGTAGTCCAATCAAGCTCCCTGGGGGACGGGTATGGCGATCATCGAGACCGAGGCGGCGCTGCATGTGGCGCACCGCGACAACCACACCCACCGTGACGTCAACGGCGGATGGCTGCGCCCGGCGGTGTTCGGCGCCATGGACGGCCTGGTCTCCAACCTCGCCCTGATGACCGGCGTCGCCGGCGGCTCCGTGTCCCAGCAGACGATCGTCATCACCGGACTCGCGGGCCTCGCCGCCGGAGCCTTCTCCATGGCCGCCGGCGAGTACACCTCCGTCGCCTCGCAGCGCGAGCTCGTCGAGGCCGAACTCGACGTCGAGCGGCGCGAACTGCGCAAGCACCCCAAGGACGAGGAGCGTGAGCTGGCCGCGCTCTACGAGGCCCGCGGCGTCGAGGCCTCCCTGGCCCGCGAGGTCGCCCGGCAGCTCTCCCACGATCCCGAGCAGGCCCTGGAGATCCACGCCCGCGAGGAACTCGGCATCGACCCCGGCGACCTGCCCTCCCCGGCCGTCGCCGCCGTGTCCAGCTTCGGCTCGTTCGCGCTCGGCGCCCTCCTGCCCGTACTGCCGTATCTGCTGGGTGCGACCGTGCTGTGGCCCGCGCTGCTGCTCGCCATGATCGGGCTCTTCGCGTGCGGTGCCGTCGTGGCCCAGGTGACCGCGCGGTCCTGGTGGTTCAGCGGCCTGCGGCAGCTCGCTCTCGGTGGCGCCGCGGCAGGTGTGACGTACGCCCTCGGCACTTTGTTCGGCGCGGCCGTAGGATGAGGCCTCGATCACCTATGCACGGGACTGCATAAGTAATTGTTACCCGGCGGTTTCGATTCCGTGGCTGCTGGGAATGAGCCGTAAGCACCGCGGGCAATGACGCCCGCGCCGCATGTCTCGCGGCGGATCACCACCTCCGCCGCGAACCGGACCGATGGTCATCGATCTGTCCGCTCAGGTCCCAAACCTCCACCGCTGAAGCCCGACATCCCCGGCGCGGCTCCTGTGGTGTCCGCATGTTGGAACGAAGTATCCGGTTCTCGAGAACCACTCCATCATGTAACCTGCACGAAATTTTGCACCCCGCAGAGGGCCAGAGTCGTCCCTCGGCAGTTGTCTCCCCAGCGCCCAAGAGCCTGGGAGACCCCCCGCCCCGACGACGACGGGAGAGCCGATGCGTACTCCGCGCCAGCCGTCCCAGCACTCCACGAACGACCGGAAGTGGTCCTTCATGGATGCTCGCCCTGCTGCGCAGGGTATGTACGACCCCCGCAACGAGCACGACGCCTGCGGCGTCGGCTTCGTGGCCACCCTCACCGGCGAGGCGAGCCATGCGCTGGTCGAGCAGGCGCTCACCGTTCTGCGCAACCTGGAACACCGCGGTGCCACCGGCTCCGAGCCCGACTCGGGTGACGGCGCCGGCATCCTGTCCCAGGTCCCGGACGCCTTCCTCCGCGAAGTGGCCGGATTCGAGCTTCCCGCAGCCGGTGCGTACGCGGTGGGTATCGCGTTCCTCCCGAACGACGGCACGGCCGACGCCGTCTCGCAGATCGAGACGATCGCCGCCGAAGAGGGCCTCACCGTCCTCGGCTGGCGCGAGGTCCCCGTCGCCCCCGAGCTCCTCGGCGCCACCGCCCGCTCGACGATGCCGGCCTTCCGCCAGATCTTCGTCACCGACGGTGAGAGCGAGGGCATCGCCCTCGACCGCAGCGCCTTCGTGCTGCGCAAGCGCGCCGAGCGCGAGGCCGGGGTCTATTTCCCCTCGCTGTCCGCCCGGACCATCGTCTACAAGGGCATGCTGACCACCGGCCAGCTCGAGCCCTTCTTCCCGGACCTGTCCGACCGCCGCTTCACCTCCGCGATCGCGCTCGTGCACTCCCGGTTCTCCACCAACACCTTCCCGAGCTGGCCGCTCGCCCACCCGTACCGCTTCGTCGCGCACAACGGCGAGATCAACACGGTCAAGGGCAACCGCAACTGGATGGTCGCCCGCGAGTCCCAGCTCGCCTCGGACCTCTTCGGGGACAACGACAAGCTGCAGCGGATCTTCCCCGTCTGCACCCCGGACGCCTCCGACTCGGCCTCCTTCGACGAGGTGCTCGAACTCCTGCACCTCGGCGGCCGTTCGCTGCCGCACTCCGTGCTCATGATGATCCCGGAGGCGTGGGAGAACCACGACTCCATGGACCCGGCCCGGCGCGCCTTCTACCAGTTCCACTCCACGATGATGGAGCCCTGGGACGGCCCGGCCTGTGTCACCTTCACCGACGGCACCCAGGTCGGCGCGGTCCTCGACCGCAACGGACTGCGCCCCGGCCGCTACTGGGTCACCGACGAGGGCCTCGTCGTCCTCGGCTCCGAGGTCGGCGTCCTCGACATCGACCCCGCGAGGGTCGTCCGCAAGGGCCGCCTCCAGCCCGGCAAGATGTTCCTCGTCGACACCGTCGAGCACCGCATCATCGAGGACGACGAGATCAAGGCCGGCCTCGCCGCCGAGAAGCCGTACGCGGACTGGCTGGAAGCCGGCGAGATCGAACTCTCCGACCTGCCCGAGCGTGAGCACATCGTGCACACCCACGCCTCGGTCACCCGCCGCCAGCAGACCTTCGGCTACACGGAGGAGGAGCTGCGGATCATCCTCGCGCCGATGGCCAAGGCCGCCGCCGAGCCGATCGGCTCGATGGGCACCGACTCGCCGATCGCCGCGCTCTCGCAGCGCCCGCGTCTGCTCTTCGACTACTTCACCCAGCTCTTCGCCCAGGTCACCAACCCGCCGCTGGACGCGATCCGCGAAGAGCTGGTCACCTCCCTGCGCTCCTCGCTGGGCCCGGCGAGCAACCTGCTGGAGCCGACAGCCGCCTCCTGTCGCAGCGTCACCCTGCCCTTCCCGGTGATCGACAACGACGAGCTGGCCAAGCTCATCCACATCAACGCCGACGGCGACATGCCCGGCATGAAGGCCGCGACCCTGTCCGGCCTGTACCGGGTCTCCGGCGGCGGCGACACCCTCGCCGCCCGCATCGAGGAGATCTGCGCCGAGGCCGACGCCGCCATCGAGAACGGCGCCCGCCTGATCGTCCTCTCGGACCGTCACTCCGACGCCGAGCACGCGCCGATCCCCTCGCTGCTGCTCACCGCCGCCGTCCACCACCACCTCATCCGCACCAAGCAGCGCACCCAGGTGGGCCTGCTGGTCGAGGCCGGAGACGTCCGCGAGGTCCACCACGTCGCCCTGCTCATCGGCTTCGGCGCCGCGGCCGTCAACCCGTACCTCGCGATGGAGTCCGTCGAGGACCTGGCCCGCGCCGACACCTTCCTCCAGGGCATCGAGCCCGAGCAGGCCATCCGCAACCTGATCTACGCGCTCGGCAAGGGCGTCCTGAAGGTCATGTCCAAGATGGGCATCTCCACCGTCGCCTCCTACCGCGGCGCCCAGGTCTTCGAGGCCGTCGGCCTGGAGAAGGCATTCGTCGAGAAGTACTTCAACGGCACGGCCTCCAAGATCGGCGGCGCCGGCCTCGACGTCGTCGCCAAGGAGGTCGCCGCCCGGCACGCCAAGGCCTACCCCGCCTCCGGCATCGCCCCGGCGCACCGCGCCCTGGAGATCGGCGGCGAGTACCAGTGGCGCCGCGAGGGCGAGCCGCACCTGTTCGACCCGGAGACGGTCTTCCGCCTCCAGCACTCCACGCGCTCTGGCAGCTACGAGATCTTCAAGAAGTACACCGACCGCGTCAACGAGCAGTCCGAGCGCCTGATGACGCTGCGCGGCCTGTTCGGCTTCGCGTCGGACCGCCCGTCGATCTCCCTCGACGAGGTCGAGCCGGTCTCCGAGATCGTCAAGCGCTTCTCCACCGGCGCCATGTCGTACGGCTCCATCTCCAAGGAGGCGCACGAAACCCTCGCCATCGCCATGAACCAGTTGGGCGGCAAGTCCAACACCGGTGAGGGCGGCGAGGACGCGGACCGGCTGTACGACCCGGCGCGCCGCTCCAGCATCAAGCAGGTCGCCTCCGGCCGCTTCGGTGTGACCTCCGAGTACCTGGTCAACGCGGACGACATCCAGATCAAGATGGCCCAGGGCGCCAAGCCCGGCGAGGGCGGCCAGCTCCCCGGCCACAAGGTCTACCCGTGGGTGGCCAAGACCCGTCACTCGACCCCGGGTGTCGGTCTGATCTCCCCGCCGCCGCACCACGACATCTACTCCATCGAGGACCTGGCTCAGCTGATCCACGACCTCAAGAACGCCAACCCGCAGGCCCGCATCCACGTGAAGCTGGTCTCCGAGGTCGGCGTCGGTACGGTCGCGGCGGGCGTGTCCAAGGCCCACGCGGACGTCGTGCTCATCTCCGGCCACGACGGCGGCACCGGAGCCTCCCCGCTCACCTCGCTCAAGCACGCGGGCGGCCCCTGGGAGCTCGGCCTCGCCGAGACCCAGCAGACCCTGCTGCTCAACGGCCTGCGCGACCGCATCGTCGTGCAGACCGACGGCCAGCTCAAGACCGGCCGCGACGTCGTCATCGCCGCGCTGCTCGGCGCCGAGGAGTTCGGTTTCGCGACCGCGCCGCTCGTCGTCTCCGGCTGCGTCATGATGCGCGTCTGCCACCTCGACACCTGCCCGGTCGGCATCGCCACCCAGAACCCGGTGCTGCGCGAGCGGTTCGCCGGCAAGGCCGAGTACATCGTGAACTTCTTCAAGTTCATCGCCGAAGAGGTCCGCGAGATCCTCGCCGAGCTCGGCTTCCGCACCATCGAGGAGGCCGTCGGCCACGCCGAGAACCTCGACGTGGAGCGCGCCGTCACCCACTGGAAGGCGCAGGGCCTGGACCTGTCCCCGCTCTTCTACGTGCCCGAACTGCCCGAGGGCGCGGCGCTGCACCAGGTCATCGAGCAGGACCACGGCCTGGAGAAGGCGCTCGACAACGAGCTCATCAAGCTCGCCGCCGACGCGCTGGCCGCGGACTCCGCGACCGACGCCCAGCCGGTCCGCGCCCAGGTCGCGATCCGCAACATCAACCGCACCGTCGGCACCATGCTCGGCCACGAGGTGACGAAGAAGTTCGGCGGCGCGGGCCTGCCCGACGACACCATCGACATCACCTTCACCGGCTCGGCGGGCCAGTCCTTCGGCGCCTTCCTCCCGCGCGGTGTCACGCTGCGCCTGGAGGGCGACGCCAACGACTACGTCGGCAAGGGCCTCTCCGGCGGCCGTGTCGTCGTCCGCCCCGACCGGGGCGCCGACCACCTCGCCGAGTACTCGACGATCGCGGGCAACACCATCGCCTACGGCGCGACCGGCGGCGAGCTGTTCCTGCGCGGCCGCACCGGTGAGCGCTTCTGCGTCCGCAACTCGGGCGCGCTCGTGGTCTCCGAGGGCGTGGGCGACCACGGCTGCGAGTACATGACCGGCGGTCACGCGGTCGTCCTCGGCGAGACGGGCCGCAACTTCGCGGCCGGCATGTCCGGCGGCGTCGCCTACGTGATCGACCTCGACCGCGACAACGTGAACGTCGCCAGCGTGGACGCCGTCGTGGAGCTCGACGACGCCGACAAGCAGTGGCTGCACGACGTCGTGCGCCGGCACGCGGAGGAGACCGCCTCGACCGTCGCCGAGAAGCTGCTCGCCGAGTGGCCCGTCGCGGTGGACCGCTTCAGCAAGATCATTCCCAGCACGTACAAGGCAGTGCTCGCCGCCAAGGACGCCGCCGAGCGAGCCGGACTCGACGAGTCCGCGATCACCGAGAAGATGATGGAGGCGGCGACCAATGGCTGATCCCAAGGGCTTTCTGAACCACGGCCGTGAGGTCGCCAGGTCCCGGCCGGTCCAGGAGCGGCTCAAGGACTGGAACGAGGTCTACGTTCCGGGCTCGCTCCTCCCGATCATCTCCAAGCAGGCCTCGCGCTGCATGGACTGCGGCATCCCGTTCTGCCACAACGGCTGTCCGCTGGGCAACCTGATCCCCGAGTGGAACGACTACGCGTACCGCGAGGACTGGCAGGCCGCCTCCGAGCGCCTGCACGCCACGAACAACTTCCCGGAGTTCACCGGCAGGCTGTGCCCCGCGCCGTGCGAGTCCGCGTGTGTGCTGGGCATCAACCAGCCCGCCGTGACCATCAAGAACGTCGAGGTCTCGATCATCGACAAGGCGTGGGACAGCGGCTCCGTCGCGGCCCAGGCCCCCGAGCGCCTCTCCGGCAAGACCGTCGCGGTCATCGGGTCCGGCCCGGCCGGACTCGCCGCCGCCCAGCAGCTCACGCGGGCCGGCCACACGGTCGCGGTGTACGAGCGCGCCGACCGCGTCGGCGGTCTGCTCCGCTACGGCATCCCCGAGTTCAAGATGGAGAAGCGGCACATCAACCGCCGCATCGAGCAGATGCGCGCGGAGGGCACCCGCTTCCGTACGGGCATCGAGATCGGCCGCGACCTGAAGGCGACGGACCTGCGCAAGCGGTACGACGCCGTGGTCATCGCCGCCGGTGCCACGACCGCCCGTGACCTGCCCGTCCCCGGGCGGGAGCTGACCGGCATCCACCAGGCCATGGAGTACCTGCCGCTGTCGAACAAGGTGCAGGAGGGCGACTTCGTGGCGCCCCCGATCACCGCCGAGGGCAAGCACGTCGTGGTCATCGGCGGCGGCGACACGGGCGCGGACTGCGTGGGCACCGCCCACCGTCAGGGCGCGGCCTCCGTCACGCAGCTCGAGATCATGCCGCGGCCGGGCGAGGAGCGGAACCCGGGCCAGCCCTGGCCGACGTTCCCGATGCTCTACAAGGTCACCTCCGCGCACGAGGAGGGCGGCGAGCGCGTCTACGCGGTCTCCACCACCCACTTCGAGGGCGACGAGGACGGCAACGTCCAGTGGCTGCACCTGGTCGAGGTAGAGTTCACCGGCGGCAAGCTGAACCAGAAGCCGGGCACGGAGCGCAAGATCCCCGCCCAGCTCGTGACCCTGGCGATGGGGTTCACCGGCACGGACGTCGAGAACGGCGTGGTCTCCCAGTTCGGTCTGGAGCTCGACGAGCGCGGCAACATCGCCCGCGACGCCGACTTCGCGACCAACGTTCCCGGAGTGTTCGTCGCCGGTGACGCGGGCCGCGGCCAGTCCCTCATCGTCTGGGCCATCGCGGAGGGCCGCTCGGCCGCCCGCGGTGTCGACCGCTTCCTCACCGGAGCGAGCGACCTGCCGGCCCCGATCCGCCCGACGGACCGTTCGCTGACGGTCTGACCCATGGATGCGTGACCTGACACGGTCACTCGAGAACGTCCCGCACAAAGGCGTGCGGAACACGAGACGGGGGGGGGCGGCCGCCCCCCCCACCCCCCCCCCCGCGCGCGCCGCCCGCCGGGCCGCCCCCGCCCGCCGGCGCGCGCCCCCCGCCGAGCGCGCGGGCGACCGCGCCCCCCCGCGCGAGGGGGC
>NZ_JBHYXD010000072.1:23260-45059 GCF_042751995.1 Streptomyces sp. NPDC059371
AAGCGCGGTCTCGTGGGCTGGTTGTTGTTTATAAGCCACAGCCACGAGCGGGCGCCTGCCCAACGGTCCCCGACCGGACGACCGGGCCGGCGCCGCCGCATGTCCGCACCCGCCCGGCGGCTACGGCACGCGGTAGGTCTCGCCGTACACCTTCCACTCCAGCGGTGTGCGCAGGCCGAGGTTGCCCTCGTCGAGGAACCGGCGCTGGGCCGTGTCGACGCGGGTGGTGTCACGGTCGGGGTCTTCGGACTTCATGGCCGCGCGCCGGATGTCCAGGAAGGCGCCGAGGTACGACTTCTCGTCGCCGCCCTCGGACGGCGGGTCCGTCTCGCGCAGGGCGCGCTCGCGCAGCCCGTGGAAGCCGTGGTCGCCGGTCCCCGGACCGTGCAGCACCATGGCGTCGTAGTAGATGAACTGGCCGAGAGTGCCGAGACCGTCGAGCTTGGCGAGCCGGACCGCGGGGTCGAAGTAGACCCGGTCGCGCTCGGAGTCCTGGGCCTCGCGGAACGCGGTGAGGCCGGCCTCGTGGCGCCAGGCCGCCGGGAAGCCCGGGTCCAGGCCCTCGTGGGAGTCGGTGCCGTCGACCTCGCGCAGGGCCGGGAGATAGCGGGCGAGCCCGTTGTCCGGGTGTGCCTCGGTGTAGCGCTCGACCAGGGTGAGCAGGTCGTGGGTGCCGGTGCAGAAGCCGACGAGGCCCGCCGTGTAGCCCTGGCCGTCGCCGATGTCCTCGATGTAGCCGTACGCCTCGTGCCACTTCAGCGTGGAGTTCTCGGCACTCGACACGATCTCCTGGGCGAGTTCCTTCTTGTCCGGAGCGGCGAGGCCGACGGACCTCGCCGGGGCGGCGGGCCTCGCCGGGGCGGCGCGGCTGGTGGCCGGCGCGACGACGGCCTTGCCGCCGGCCACCCGCTCCGGCTCCGCCTGCGCGCGGGACCGGGCCGGGGGCGACGCGCCGCCCTTGGGATCGGCCGTGGCGTGCTCGGGCGTGGCGAGATGGACCGCCGCCGTGATCAGCACGGCGGCCAGAACGAAGAACAGACAATCCGCGCGTTTCATGCGGCACAGGGTATGCACGGCGGGGGCGAGGCCAGGGCCCTTGGCGGGCTGCGAGGGCGCCGCACACGTGTGCCACGAGGCACCCGACCGGGCGGCGGCCGTCGACGCGCTCCGCCACCCTGGCCGGGGCCCGTGCCGACGTACGGGCCCCAGCCGTTCGCTCCCGCGCCGGCTACACCGCGCCCGTCCGCAGTGCCGACACCTTCAGTACCGTGAGGACCACGAGCAGGGCGAGCAGGCCCACGCAGACGGACGCCTGGACCAGGGTCCTGCGGTGGTCGCGGGGAGCGTACGCGTAGGCCGCGGTCACGAGTCCGCCCGCCAGCAGCCCGCCCAGGTGCCCCTGCCAGGACGTGAGCCCCGCCGAGATCAGGAGCCAGACCAGCAGGCCCGCCATGAACCGGTTGACGCCGGCCATGTCCGCGCCGACGCGGCGGGCCATCACGTAGTAGGCGGCGCTGATACCGAAGATCGCGCCGGACGCGCCGATCGTCTGCTCCTCGGGCGCGATCAGCAGCACGAGGACCGAGCCGCCGAGCGCCGACAGCAGATACAGCGCGAGATAGCGGACCCGGCCGAGCTGGGCCTCGACGATCCGGCCGATGTTCCACAGCGCGAACATGTTCATCACGATGTGGGCGATCCCGAACGTGCCCTCCGTGGGCGGCAGATGCAGGAACGCGCCGGTCAGCAGCCGGTACCACTCCCCGTCGACGAGGCCCTCCGCGTGGAAGGACGAGGGGTACGGGAAGTCCCAGAGGTAGTGGCCCCCCTCCGAGTCCGCGAGACCCGCGCCGAGCATCGCGAACCGGTCCACGACCGAGGAGCGCAGCAGTTCGGCCACATAGGCCAGTACGTTCAGGCCGATGAGGGCGTACGTCACCGCCGGCACCGTCGATATCCGGCCGCCGAAGGCCGTGCGGGCCTGCCGGACGGACCGCGCGCCCTCCTTCACGCACTCCACGCACTGGTGGCCGACGGCCGCCTCACGCATGCAGTTCGGACATATGTAGCGGTCGCAACGGGTGCAGCGCACATGCGACTCCACCTTGGGGTGGCGGTAGCAGGTGGTGACGGCGGACTCGGACTCCACGGCCGGCTCCTTGGAACGCGCGGGTACTGGGGGGAAGGTGAGCCGGTGGGGACGGCGGTGATCAAACTATCCAACCCCCCGGCCCGCGGGGAACGGCAGGGCCACGATCCGGACCCGCCGTGGCGGAACCCCCGCGCCCGCGCTCCGGAGCGGCCGGGACGGTGTCCGGACGGTCACGTAATCTCGGCGTTCCGCAGTCCTCGTACGACGGGAGCACGCATGGCCGGAATCAGCCTCACCAAGATCGAGGAGACCGCGCCCGCGCTGGTGGGCCCCTACAAGAGCGCCGGAGTCAGTCTCACCAAACACGGACTGAGCGGCCAACGGGCCGCCGTGTACCTGGTGGTGGACTACTCGGGGTCGATGAAGCCGTACTACGACGACGGCAGTGTGCAGACACTCGCCGACCGGGTGCTCGGCCTGTCCGCCCACCTCGACGACGACGGCATCGTCCCCGTCGTCTTCTTCTCCACGGATGTCGACGCGGTCACCGACATCGCGCTCGACAACCACCGGGGGCGGATCGAACGGATCGCGGCAGGGCTCGGGCACATGGGCAGGACCAGCTACCACCTGGCCATGGACGCCGTCATCGACCACTACCTCGACAGCGGTTCCGACGCCCCGGCCCTCGTCGTCTTCCAGACCGACGGAGGGCCCATCAACAAGCTCGCCGCCGAACGGTATGTGTGCAAGGCCGCCAGGCTGCCGATGTTCTGGCAGTTCATAGGGTTCGGCGACCGGAGCAGCAGACAGTTCGACTTCCTGCGCAGACTCGACGAACTGGCCGTGCCGCACAAGCGGGTCGTCGACAACGCGGGCTTCTTCCACGCGGGTTCGGATCCGCGCCGGGTGAGCGACGGGGAGCTGTACGACCGACTGGTGGCGGAGTTCCCGCGGTGGCTGGCGGCGGCACGCGCCCGCGGAATCCTGGCCTGACCCGCCCCCTCCCCCCGAGGCCGGGGCGCGGACAGTGCCCGCCCCTGCCCGGCCCGCCCCAACACCCCTTCCGCGACGCCCCGTTGGCTTCGAACGGTCGGCGTGCCACCCTGGTGGGCCGAGGGGAGCGGCGAATGGGCGCACGAGAGATCGACTCCGGCCGGACCGCGGGGACTTCGGCGAACGGAGCACCCGGTAGCGGGACTTCGCCGACTTCGGGCGACACGGCCGTACGGGCCCGGCGCGCGCCGGAGACCGGCAAAGGGGAGCGGCTCGCCGACTGGGCCGACGGACGCCTCGGCATCTACTCCCTGGCCAGGGCCAACATGCGCAAGGTCTTCCCGGACCACTGGTCGTTCATGCTCGGCGAGGTCTGCCTCTACAGCTTCCTCGTCCTGATCCTCACCGGCGTCTATCTCACCCTGTTCTTCGAACCGAGCGGCGTCGAGGTCGTCTACCACGGCTCCTACGGGCCGCTGAACGGCATCGTCATGACACGGGCGTACGAGTCCACGCTCGACATCAGCTTCGACGTGCGCGGCGGACTGCTGATCCGCCAGATCCACCACTGGGCCGCGCTCGTCTTCCTCGCCGGGATGCTCGTGCACATGATGCGGGTGTTCTTCACCGGCGCGTTCCGCAAGCCGCGCGAGGTCAACTGGCTGTTCGGCTGGACCCTGCTGATGCTCGGCCTGATCACCGGACTGACCGGCTACTCGCTCCCCGACGACCTGCTCTCCGGCACCGGCGTCCGCTTCGCCGACGGCGCCATCCTGTCGATTCCCGTCGTGGGGACGTACCTCTCCTTCTTCCTCTTCGGCGGGGAGTTCCCCGGGCACGACATCATCCCGAGGTTCTTCCCCATCCACGTCCTGCTGCTGCCGGGCATCATGCTGGGACTGGTCGTCGCCCATCTGATCCTGGTCTTCCATCACAAGCACACCCAGTACCCGGGACCCGGAAAGGACCAGAAGTCGGTCGTCGGCATGCCCTTCATGCCCGTCTACATGGCCAAGGCCGGCGGGTTCTTCTTCCTGGTCTTCGGCGTCCTGGCGATCATGGGCGCGATCGCCACCATCAACCCCGTGTGGGCGTTCGGGCCCTACCGCGCCGACCTGGTGACCACCGGCGCCCAGCCCGACTGGTACCTCGGCTTCTCCGAAGGACTCATCCGCGTGATGCCGGGATGGGAGATCAACGCCTTCGGCCACACCCTCCAGCTCGGCGTCCTCATCCCCTTCTCGCTCTTCCCGCTCATCATGGCCGCCATCGCGGCCTACCCCTTCATCGAGGCCTGGGTCACCGGCGACCGGCGCGAGCACCACATCCTGGACCGGCCACGCAACGTGCCCACCCGCACCGCGCTCGGCGTCGCCTGGCTGACGCTGTACGCCGTCCTGCTCGTCGGCGGCGGCAACGACCTGTGGGCCACCCACTTCCACCTGTCGATCAACGCGATCACCTGGTTCGTCCGCGTCGCCGTCTTCGCCGGGCCCGCGCTCGCCTACGTCGTCACGAAACGGATCTGTCTGGGGCTGCAACGCGCCGACCGCGACGAGGTGCTGCACGGTCGCGAGACCGGCACGATCAAGATGCTGCCGCACGGCGAGTACATCGAGGTCCACGAACCGCTCACCCCGGCCCGGCGGTTCACCCTCACCCAGCACGAACAGGCGCCGCCCTACGAGGTGGGCCCGCTCGTCGACGCGAACGGCGTGGCCCGCCGCGTCGGTCCGGCCGCACGGCTGCGCGCCCGGCTGGCACGCGCCCTGTACGGGCCCGGCACCAGGATCCCGAAGCCGACGGCCGAGGAATACCGGGCGCTCACGAGCGGGGACGACGACCACCACCACTGAGACCGGCCAGCGCCTCGGCCCTGCACTCGGCCGGGGTGCCCCAGGCCGAACGCAGGGCGCGGGCCTTGGTGAACCAGAGCGACAGGTCGTACTCGGCCGTGTAGCCGATCGCGCCGTGCAACTGCAGCGCGGCCCGTGCCGTCGTGTACGCGGCCTCGCACGCCGCGACCTTCGCGGCGGCCACCTCCGCCGGTGCCATCGACAGCGCGGCCCCGAACAGCAGCGGGCGCGCGAACTCCAGGGCGATCAGCGCGTCCGCGAGCCGGTGCTTGACCGCCTGGAACGAACCGACGGGCACCCCGAACTGGGTCCGCCGGCCGACGTACTCGACGGTCTGGCCGAGGAGCGCGAGGCCCACCCCGAGGGCCTGGGCGGCCGTGGCGAGCCGGGCCCACACCAGCGCCCGCGGCGCGGCGCGCTCGACCCGCGGGCCCGCGGCCAGGAGTTCGCCGCCGCCCTCCGGACGGGCGAGCCGGCGCGCCCCGTCCACGGACGCCCGCACCGGCCCGTGACCGGACGCGAGCCGCAGCCCGTCACCGTCCACCACGAGCGACACCGCCGCCGCGTCCGCGTCGAGCGCGTAACCGCCGGACAGGGCTGCCGGGTTCGGGTCCGGCGCGTGGCCGCCGGTGGGCGTCGCCGCCGCGCCGGGCGGGTGACCGTCGGGCGTGTGCGCGTCGGGCGTCTGCCTTCCGGGCGTGTGCATTCCGGGCGTGTGTCCCTCGGGGGGTGCCGGAGCGACCGCCGCGGGACGGTGGCCGTCGGGCAGGACCAGAGTGGCCAGGCTCTTGCCCGACGCGAGCCCCGGCAGCAGCCGCTCGGCCGGACCCGGCTCGCCCAGCGCGCTCAGCTCACCCAGCAGGACGGCGGCGGCGACCGTCTCCACCACCGGGCCCGGAACCGCGTGCCGGCCCAGCTCCACGAAGGCGACCGCCAGTTCCACGGGAAGCGGTCCCACTCCCTCGTACGCCTCCGGGACCGCCAGCGCGAACACGCCCGCCTCGGCCAGCCGCGACCACAGGGCCCGCCCCGGCGCGTGGTCGCCGCCCGCCCACGCACGCACCGCCGACGGCGTGTCCGCGGCCGCCAGCATCGCGTCCAGGGAGGCGGCGAAGGCACGCTGTTCGGCGTCGAGGAGGAAGCGCATCAGCGGCGGCCCTTCGGAAGGCCGAGCAGCCGCTCGGCGATGATGTCGCGCTGGATCTCGTTGGTGCCCGCGTAGACGGGACCCGCGAGCGCGAAGACGTACCCCTCGCACCACTCGGTGTCCGCCGACTCGCCCTCGGCGCCCAGCAGATCCAGAGCCGTCTCGTGCAGCGCGATGTCGAGCTCCGACCAGAACACCTTGTTCAGACTGGACTCCGGCCCGATGTCCCCCACGCTCGGCTCCGCTCGAGCGGAGGCGCCGCCATTTCCTTCGAGCAGCCGGGAGGCATGGGCGTACGTGAAGAGCTGGTAGGCGCGCGCACCGATCACCGCGTCGGCCACCCGGTCGCGCAGCGCCGAGTCCGACGGGTCGCCGTGGGCGTGCCACAGCGCGGCCAGCCGGTCCGCGGCCGCCACGAAACGTCCCGGCGAACGCAGGGTGAGACCCCGTTCGTTGCCCGCCGTCGACATCGCCACCCGCCAGCCCTGACCCGGCTCACCGATCACGTCCCCGTCGGGCACGAAGACATCGTCCAGGAACAGCTCCGCGAAGGCCGGCCGGCCGTCCAGGCGCCCGATCGGACGGACCGTCACACCCGGCGCGCGCAGGTCGAACATCAGATACGTCAGGCCCTGGTGGCGTTTCGCCAGGCCCGGCTCGCTGCGGAACAGGCCGAAGGCCCGGTCGGCGAACGCGGCCCGCGACGACCACGTCTTGTGCCCCCGCAGGAGCCAGCCGCCGTCCACGCGCACCGCGCGCGACCTCAGCGAGGCCAGGTCGGAGCCCGCCTCGGGCTCGGACCAGGCCTGTGCCCAGACCACCTCACCCGTGGCCATCGGGGGCAGCACCCGCGCACGCTGCTCGGCGGTGCCGTGCTCGAACAGGGTCGGCGCCAGCAGGCTGATGCCGTTCTGCCCGACCCGGCCCGGCGCGCCCGCCGCGTGATACTCCTCCTCGAACCCCAGCCAGCGCACGAGGTCCGCGTCCCGGCCGCCGTACTCCGCGGGCCACGACACCACCGACCAGCGGTCCGCGGCCAGTTCGGCCTCCCACGCGCGATGGGCCGCGAAGCCCTCCTCGGTCTCCAGCGAGGGCAGCGCGGCCGCCGGGACATGGACGTCCAGCCAGGCACGGGCCTCGGCGCGGAACGCCTCGTCGGCGGGGGAGCGGGTGAGATCCATCGGCGGCACCTTCCGGCGGAGCTTCCCTAACAAGTGTTTGGTAGGTTAGCTTGGAGTCATGAGCGACGTCGAGAGCCCGGCGTACGTACCCGGCCACGGACTGCTGAAGGGCCGCAGCGCCGTCATCACCGCCGCCGCGGGCGCGGGCATCGGCGGAGCCACCGCGCGCCGGTTCCTGGAGGAGGGCGCCCGCGTCCTGATCAGCGACGCCCACACCCGCCGGCTCAAGGAGACCGCCGAGACCCTGGCCGCGGAGTTCGGCCCCGCCCGGATCACCGCACTGCCCTGCGACGTCACCGCCGAGGACCAGGTCCAGGCCCTCTACGACACCGCCGAGAACGTCCACGGCCGACTGGACATCGTCGTCAACAACGCGGGCCTCGGCGGCACCTCGTCCCTCGTCGACATGACCGACGAGCAGTGGTCCACCGTCCTCGACGTGACCCTGAACGGCACCTTCCGCTGCACCCGGGCCGCCCTCCAACGGCTCAAGGAGCACGGCGGCGGAGGAGTCGTCGTCAACAACGCCTCCGTCGTCGGCTGGCGCGCCCAGGCCGGACAGGCCCACTACGCCGCGGCGAAAGCGGGCGTCATGGCCCTCACCCGCTGCGCCGCGATCGAGGCCGCCGCCTACGGCGTCCGCGTCAACGCCGTCTCGCCCAGCCTCGCCATGCACCCCCACCTGGTGAAGGTCACCACCCCCGAACTGCTCGAAGAGCTCACCGCCCGCGAGGCCTTCGGCCGCCACGCCGAACCCTGGGAGGTGGCCAACGTGATCGTGTTCCTCGCCTCCGGCTACTCCTCGTACCTGACCGGCGAGGTCGTGTCCGTGAGCAGCCAGCATGCCTAGGACGACAATGGCCCGGTGCCTACCAAGAAGAAGCCCCAGGTGACCGCCACCCCCGAGCGCCGCCGCGAACTGCTCGGCACCGCCGCCGAGGTGTTCGCCGAACAGGGCTACAACGCCACCACCGTCCGCAAGATCGCGGACGAGGCCGGGATGCTCGCGGGCAGCCTCTACTACCACTTCGACTCCAAGGAATCGATGCTGGAGGAGATCCTGCGGACCTTCCTCGACGAACTCTGGGACGGCTACGACACCGTCCTCGACGCCGGACTCGGCCCCCGCGAAACCCTGGAAGCCCTGGTCACCGAATCCTTCCGGGAGATCGACCGGCACCGCGCGGCCGTCGCGATCTACCAGAAGGAGGCCCGCCACCTCGCCGCACAGGAGCGCTTCGCCTTCCTCGCCGAGTCCCAGCGCAACTTCGAGAAGGCCTGGCTGAGCACCCTGGAACGCGGCGTCGGCGCCGAGGTTTTCCGCGCCGACCTCGACATCCGCCTCACCTACCGCTTCGTGCGCGACACCGTGTGGGTCGCCGCCTCCTGGTACCGGCCCGGCGGTCAGCACAGCCCCGAGGAGATCGCCCGGCAGTACCTGTCGATGGTGCTCGACGGCATCTCCGTCCGCGAGGAGACGTAAGCGAACCACCCACACCCCCGAGGGAGTCGTCATGGCCGAGGCCTACATCGTCGAAGCGGTCCGCACACCCGTCGGGCGACGCGGGGGAGGACTCGCCGGGGTCCACCCCGCCGACCTCGCCGCGCACGTGCTCAAGGCCCTCGTCGAACGCTCCGGCGTGGACCCGGCCGCCGTCGACGACGTCGTCCTCGGCTGCCTCGACACCGTCGGACCGCAGGCCGGCGACATCGCCCGCACGAGCTGGCTGGCGGCCGGACTGCCCGAAGAGGTCCCGGGAGTCACCGTCGACCGGCAGTGCGGCTCCTCCCAGCAGGCCGTGCACTTCGCCGCCCAGGGCGTGATGTCCGGCACCCAGGACCTCGTCGTCGCCGGTGGCGTGCAGAACATGAGCCGCATCCCCATCGCCTTCGCCTCCCGCCAGGCCGCCGAACCCCTCGGCCTCACCGAAGGCCCCTTCGCGGGCAGCGAGGGCTGGCGGGCACGCTACGGCGACCGCCCCGTCAACCAGTTCCACGGCGCCGAACTCATCGCCGCGAAATGGGGCATCAGCCGCCGCGACCAGGAGGAGTTCGCCCTCCGCTCCCACCAGCGGGCAGTCCGCGCCGCCGACGAGGGCCGCTTCGCCCGCGAGACCGTCGCCCTCGGCGACGTCACCGCCGACGAGGGACCGCGCCGCGACACCACCCGGGAGAAGGTGGCGGCGCTGAAACCGGTCGTCGAGGGCGGCACCATCACCGCCGCCTGCTCCTCCCAGGTCTCCGACGGCGCCGCCGCGATGCTGCTCGCCTCCGAACGGGCGGTCCGCGAACACGGACTCACCCCCCGTGCCCGCGTCCACCACCTCTCCGTCCGTGGCGAGGACCCCATCCGGATGCTCTCGGCCCCCATCCCGGCCACCGCCCACGCCCTGAAGAAGACCGGCATGTCCCTGGCCGCCATCGACCTCGTCGAGATCAACGAGGCGTTCGCCCCGGTCGTCCTCGCGTGGCTCAAGGAGACCGGCGCCGACCCCGAGAAGGTCAACGTCAACGGCGGCGCCATCGCCCTCGGCCACCCGCTCGGCGCCACCGGTGTCCGCCTGATGACCACCCTGCTGCACGAACTGGAACGCACCGGCGGCCGGTTCGGCCTCCAGACGATGTGCGAGGGCGGCGGCCAGGCGAACGTGACGATCATCGAACGCCTCTGAGGACCCCCGACGGGAGAGGAAGAAGGAGGGGACCGGACCCGTGTGCCGGGCGGGCACTAAGCGGGCGGCCCGCCGCAGGCCTCGGCCCACCACGGATCCGTGCCGCCCGCCGCGGGAAGTGCCCCCAGCGTCGCGTGGGCCTGCGCCATCACCCGCTCGACCAGTTCCGCGCACGACGGGAGATCCTCGATCACGCCCGCCACCTGGCCCGCCGCCATCACCCCCAGGTCCGTCCGGCCGTCCACCATCGACGCCTTCAGGAGCATCGGGGTGTTGGCGGCGAGCAGGACCTGGCTCCAGGTCAGATCCCTGCCGTGTCTCATGGCGAGACCGTCGCGGATCATCCGGGACCAGGAGAGCCCGGACAGACGCCGGAACCCGGCGGCCCGGCGCACCGCCCGGACCAGCGCCCCGGCGCGCCCCGCCCCCTCCAGCGCGTCGACGAGCTCACTGCGCAGCATGCGGTGCGGCAGCCCGTCCACGGCCGTCGTCACGGTCACGTCCCGCACCGTCGCCGCCAGATACCTCGCCTTCACCGCGTCGGGCACGGTCGAGTCCGAGGTCAGCAGGAACCGCGTGCCCATCGCGATCCCCGCCGCCCCGTAGGCCAGCGCCGCCACCAGACCCCGCCCGTCGTGGAAGCCGCCCGCCGCCACCACCGGGATGTCCACGGCGTCCACCACCTGGGGCAGCAGCACGCTCGTCGCCACCTCCCCGGTGTGACCGCCGCCCTCCCCGCCCTGCACGATCACCGCGTCGGCACCCCAGGCGGCCACCTTCTCGGCGTGCCGCCGCGCCCCGACGGACGGCACGACGACCACCCCCGCCTCCTTCAGCCCGGCGATCAGCTCGCGGGACGGGGCGAGCGCGAACGACGCGACGCGCACACCCTCCTCGACGATGATCCGCACCCGGTCGCCCGCGTCCCCGGCGTCGGCACGCAGATTCACACCGAAAGGCCGGTCCGTACGGGACTTGACCTCCCGCACGGCGTCACGGAGCTGGTCGAGCGTCATCGTCGCCGAGGCCAGGATGCCGAGCGCGCCCGCGTTCGCCGTCGCCGAGACCAGACGGGGCCCCGCCACCCAGCCCATGCCGGTCTGCACGACGGGATGCCGGACACCGACGAGCCGGGTCAGCGCGGTGTCCATCAGCGCCCGCCCCCGCCCGGACCGCCGGTCGAGGTGCCCCGCGGATCGGGCACCTCGTTCTCACGCCGGCCGGCCGGGTCGATCACCGTGCGGATCAGCTCCAGCTCCCGCGCGCTCGGCTCACGGGTGAACGGCACCTCGTCCGGGACGCTCAGCCCGAACCCCGTCGCCTCCTCGACCTGCTCGACGCTCACGCCCGGGTGGACGGACGCCAGCCGCATCGAGTGGTCGGGCGTCGCGAAGTCGAGGACGGCCAGGTCGGTCACCACCCGGGGGAGACGATGGAAGCGGGTGGCGCTCGGGCCCGCGGCGGCGGCCCGGTCGTACCCCACCCCGCACACCATGTCGACCCGCTCCACGAACACCCGGGTCGAGTGTCTGGGGATCCAGTAACTGGTCGGATTGTTCAGGGTGTTGACCGGCGCTCCGCGCACACCCAGCAACTGGCGCCGGGGCCGGGACCAGTCGCCGACGCACGCGATGTTCTGGTTGCCGAACCGGTCGATCTGGCTCGCCCCCATCATCACGTGCCGCCGCCCGCCGGTCACCGCCGTCAGATGCCTGCGGTACGGCAGCCAGCCCTCCGGCGTGCCGTCGAGACCGACGAGCAGCGCCTCTCCGTCGGTCAGCAGCAGATCCGGCGAGAAGGTGTGCCGGGCCAGCCGGGCGCCGATCGACGGGATCAGGCCCATCGGGCTGGCGAGCACCTCTCCGTCGCCCCGCCACGCCTCGGCGCACGCGATCACGCAGTACTCGGCCCGGGTGACGCCCACCGCTCCCGCTCCTTCCCCGTTCACCGGTCCCGCTCCTTCCGCCAGTCCCGCACGGCGCTCTGATAGGCGTGTTCCCCGCCGCCGAGGAACCGCTCGGCGAACTCGGCGTACGGCGTGGTCGCGTACAGCTTCTGGAAGGCCTCGTCCCGTCCGTAGTCCGGGACGCACGACGTGAAGTGCGCCCCGTTCGGCGTCTCCACCACCCCGGTCACCGACGACCGCTGGAGTAGCAGCGTCTGCGGCACCGCCTCCTTGGTCAGCTCCGCCGTGTCGACGATCCGCTCGCAGGAGACGTATGCCGCGTCCGCCGCCTCGCAGAACAGGTCGTCGAAGTACGGATCGGGGCCCAGATACTGGCCGTTGCCCGCGCGGTCCGCCCGGTTCATGTGGACCAGGGCCGCGTCCAGGCGCAACGCCGGCATGGCGACGAGCTCCTCCCGGATCCCCGAGACCGGGTCCGGATACGGCGAAGTGACCGTCCGCAGGCTCGGATCGACCCGCATCACGTCCGAGCCGAGCCCCGCCCGCACCGGCAGGAACGGCAGCCGGTTCGCCGCCGCGTGCAGCCCCCACATGAACATCGCCTCGTCCACCTCCCTCAGTTCGAACGCGCCGCGTTCGCGGGCCGCGCGGTAGTGCGGTTCGAGCGGAACGGAGTCGAGCGTCACGAAGGCGGTGACCAGGGTGCGGATCCGGCCGGCCGCGGCGAGCAGACCGACGTCCGGGCCGCCGTACGACACGACGGTCAGATCGGTGATCTCGCTGCGGAGCAACGCTCTCACCAGCGCCATCGGTTTGCGGCGCGAGCCCCAGCCGCCGATGCCGAGCGTCATCCCGCTCTCCAGCCGGCCGACGACGTCCTGTGCCGACATGGTCTTGTCGCTCACCGGGGGGCCTCCTCGCCGAAGGTGTCGCGGACGCGGGCGGCCACACCGGCGAGAGAGGCCTCGAACGTGAAGCCCTGCTCGAAGCGGTAGCTGCGGCGCACGTCGACGGGATCGATGCCGTTGATGGCGGCCTTGGCGAGCCGGACGAGCTGCCCGTCCTTGGCCGCTATCTCGCGCGCCAGCTCCAGCGCCGCGGACCGCAGCTCCTCGCGCGGCACGACCCGCCACACCGAACCGTGGGCGTGCAGCTCGGCCGCCGTCACCGTCCGCGAGGTGTAGTACAGGACCCGCATCAGATGCTGAGGGACGAGACGGGACAGATGCGTGGCAGCCCCCAGCGCACCGCGGTCCAGCTCGGGCAGCCCGAAGACGGCGTCCTCGCTCGCCACGATCGCGTCCGCGTTCCCCACGAGCCCGATGCCGCCGCCCAGGCAGAAACCGTGCACCGCGGCCACGACGGGCACCTCGCACTCGTACACCGCGGCGAAGGCCTCCGCACAGCCGCGGTTCGCGCCGATCAGAGCGCCCCCGCCGGTGGGGTCGCGCTGCAGCTCCTTGATGTCGACGCCCGCGTTGAACCCGCGCCCCTCCGCTCTGAGGACGACACAGCGGACCCCGGGGTCGGCGCCCGCCGCGCGCACGGCGTCGGCGAGGGCGAACCAGCCGCGCACCGGCAGCGCGTTCACCGGCGGGAAGTCGACCGTGACGACGGAAATCCCCTTTTCCGGGGACGAGGTGGAGACACCCATGGCCACATCAGCTACCTTTCCACCAAACGTTTGTTAGGTGTGATGCGAAGCTAGCAGCGATCGCGGCCGCGCGGGAGGCCCTGTGGACAACGCGGACACCATGGACCGGCCCGGACCCGCCGTGGACCTCGGCGGCCGGACCGTCGTCGTCACCGGCGGCACCCGAGGCGTCGGGGCGGGCATCACCCGCGCCTTCGAGCGAGCCGGCGCCCACGTCGTGGCCTGCGCCCGACGGCCGCCCGAAAACCCCCTCGGCAAAGCCGACTTCATCCCCCTCGACCTGCGCGACGCGGCCGCGGTACGGGCCTTCTTCGACGCCCTGCCCCGGCTCGACGTCCTGGTCAACAACGCGGGCGGGGCCCCCTGGCGCCCGCTGGCCGACGCGGACGCCGAGCGGCACGCCCGGGTCATCGAGCTCAACCTCGTCGCTCCCCTCACCGCGTCGATCGCGGCCCGCGACCACCTCAGACGGACCCGGGGCTCGATCGTGATGATCGGCAGTGTGAGCGGCTCACGCCCCTCGCCCGGTTCCGCCGCCTACGGCGCCGCCAAGGCGGGACTGGAGAACCTGGCGCGTTCGATGGCCGTCGAGTGGGCGCCGGAGATCCGGGTCAACACCCTGGTCGTCGGCATGGTCCGCACCGAACTCGCCCATCTGCACTACGGCGGCGAGGACGGCCTCGCCGCCGTCGCCCGCACCGTCCCGCTGGGCCGCCTCGCCCAGCCCTCCGACGTCGGCGCCGCCGCCGTCTTCCTCGCCTCCGACGCCGCCGCCTACATCAGCGGCGCCTCCCTCCTCGTCCACGGAGGCGGGGAACGGCCCGCCTTCCTCGACGCCGCCACCGCCAACAAGGACCAGTCAGGAGAGACACGATGAGCGCGCGACTGCTGTGCGAGGGGCGGGTCGTGATCGTCACGGGCGCGGGCCGCGGGCTCGGCAGGGCGCACGCGCTGGCGTACGCCGCCGAGGGCGCACGGCTCGTGGTCAACGACCTCGGCGTCGGCCTCGACGGCCTCCCCGCGGCGGACAGCCCGGCCCGGCAGGTGGCCGAGGAGATCCGCGCGGCGGGCGGCGAGGCGGTGGCCCACGGCGGCGACATCGCGACGGCCGAGGGCGCCGCGTCGCTCGTCCGCACCGCGCTGGACACGTATGGGCGTCTCGACACCCTCGTCAACAACGCCGGATTCCTGCGCGACCGGATGCTGGTCAACCTCGACGAGGACGACTGGGACGCCGTGATGCGGGTCCACCTGAAGGGGCACTTCCTGCCGCTCAGGCAGGCGGCGGCGCACTGGCGCGCCGAGGCGAAAGCGGGCCGCGCGCCCGACGCCAGGGTCGTCAACACCAGCAGCGGCGCGGGCCTGCTCGGGTCCGTCGGACAGGGCAACTACAGCGCCGCCAAGGCCGGCATCGTCGCGCTGACCCTGGTCGCGGCGGCCGAGATGGAGCGCCACGGCGTCCAGGTCAACGCCATCGCCCCGGCCGCCCGTACCCGGATGACCGAGCGCACCTTCGCCGACACGATGGCCGCCCCCGGCAGCGGATTCGACGCCATGGACCCCGGCAACGTCTCGCCGCTGGTCGTCTGGCTCGGATCGGCTGCCAGCGCCGGGGTCACCGGCCGGGTCTTCGAGACGGAGGGCGGCCGGATCACGGTCATGGAGGGCTGGCGGCCGGGCCCGAGCGCCGACAAGGGAGCCCGCTGGACCCCGGCGGAGGCCGGCGAGACGGCCCGCGAACTGCTGACACGGGCGGAGACTCCGGGGGCGGTGTACGGGGCGCGCTAGGGCCTGTCCGGCGGATCGGCCGGAGGGAGGCCACGTGCCGTGCAGACCCGAGTGAGCGGGGATCGGTGCGTTCGGATCCAAGGCGGAGGCCGGCGCTCCCCGGCGGTGTCGGATACGGCGGGTTCGGCGCGGTTCCCGCCGTAGAGCCTCACGGGACCGGCGCGCGTGCCGCCGTAGCGCCCCCGGAGCCGTCGGGGCTCAGTGTCCGGGGCGGGTCGTGCTCGCCTTCAGCAGGGCGACGATCTCCGTGTGGCCGGTCTCCAGGTCGGCGCCCGCGAACGGCCTGCCCCGCTCGTCCAGGAGCCGGACCTCGACGGTGACGCCACCGGGCGACGGATGCCGGTGGGTGACCGCCGCGTGGCCGGCGCCGTGCGTGCGGGCCAGGCCCTCCCGGAGCTCGGTCTCGACGCCGACGCCGAGCAGCCGGCGGGCCTCCGCCAGCGCCTCGCCCCGCGCTCCCGCCCCGCGCGCGAGCAGGGCCCGTACACAGCCGGCCGAGCCCCGGTGCGCGGCCGTCACCAGCGGGGGCTCGCCCGCCGGCCCGGGCAGGTCGGGGTCCGCGCCCGCCGCGAGGAGCGCCTCCGCGACGGCGGTGTGACCCCCTCGCAGGGCCCAGGTCAGCGCGGTGAAACCGAACGCCTCCACCGTGTCCGGGTACGCCCCCGCCGCGAGCAGGGCGCGGACCACCTCCGTGTGACCGCCGCAGGCGGCGCCGCACAGGGGAGCGTCCGTGCCCAGGCTGAGCCGGTCGGGCTCGGCGCCGGCCGCCAGCAACAGCCGTACGACGGCGGGCCGGTCGCTCACCGCGGCCAGGTACAGGGCGCTCTGGCCGTCCTCGTCGACCGCCTCCGGGCTCACCCCGGCGCGCAGCAGCCGTACGACCGTGTCCTCGTCCCCCTCGTACACGGCGGGGAAGAGAAGTGCGGTCGGGTCGTTCGTGCTCATCCTTCGACCCTCGCTCGCCACGGACCCGCGAGGCAAAGGCTTTCGGGGTGTTCTGCCTCACCCGGCCCGCCCCCCGGCGACACGAACGGCGCACTCGCTGGGCGGCGCACGGGGTGGGCCGCCCCGGCCTGTCCGACGCCTAGGTGTCGCACTCCAGCACCGTCCGGCACAGTGCGCACCGCGCCCGCACCCGGCCGCGAACCGGCACCCTGATGCGCTGGTGGCAGGTCGGGCACGGGAAGGAGACGCGTAGCGGCCCGCGGTCGTCGGGCGCGAAGGCGTAGGGGACTCCGGAGTGGTCGGGGGTGTGATGGTCCTGGGCGTGCCGGCGGTCCCTGGCGTAGCGGCGGCGGCCAACCCAGCCGGCGGCGGTCAGCGGGGGCTGCCGCCCGTCGCCGAGGGCAAGCTCCATGCCCTTGGTGTACGCGGTGAACGCCTGCGGGCTGGTGAACCAGACCGAGGGGTCCTCGCCGAAGACCAGGGCGCGCTTGGCCAGGACATAGCCGAACTCCTCGGGTGTCAGATAGCCGAGCTTCTGCGAGGAGGCGCCGTCCTCGCGGTAGGCGTCGAGGAGCAGCCAGCCCGCGCCGAGGTAGGCCGCGGCCGTGTCGGTGAGGATCTCGGTGTCGCGGGTGCCGGGGAACGAGAGGTCCAGGCGGTGCAGATAGACGTGCATCACCTCGTGGGCGAGGGCGGCGCCGATGTCCCTGCGATGGGTGCGGAAGCGGTCGTTGAGCTCGATGAAGTACTCGGGTCCCGCGGCGAGTTCGACATGCGCCGCGTGGGTCATCTCGCGGAAGCCGATGATCATCCGGGCGTCCGGCAGCCGGTAGTGCCGCACCATCTCGCGGGCGACGCGCTGGGCGCCCAGATGCAGGTCGTCGATGTCCGCGAAGGCCACGTCGGCGGGCGCCACGCTGGTCGCGAAGGTGCGGATGGTGTCGTACGAGAGCCGCTTGTAGAGCGCGGTGACCGATGCCCGCACCGTGTCCAGATGCGGGAAGCCGTGCTCGACGGGTCCGCCGTTCGCCACGCCCGCACCCCCAGAAGACGCCGGAACTCCTCTCCACTGTAGGCGCGGTTCCGCTCGGTGACGGGGGAGCGGGGCGGGGGAGCGCGGCGGAAGGCCGCGACTGGCCGGAATGCGGCTCTTGCCCGGCGTGGCGGCCGGTCCCCATAATCCCCACCAGCTTGGCAGGTGCATGCCATGCATGATTCCCCGTGCATTTCCCCGTGCGCCCGCCTCGCGGACAACCCCCCACGAAAGGAAGCGCGTTGAAGTCTCTCAGGAAGTACGGCGTCATCAGAAGACTGCTCACCGTCGGCGCGATCGCACTCGCCACCGTGTCCCTCCAGCCGCTGACCGCCCACGCCGCACCCGCACCCGTCGTCGGCGGGACACGCGCCGCCCAGGGCGAATTCCCCTTCATGGTCCGCCTCTCCATGGGCTGCGGCGGCGCCCTCTACACCCAGAGCATCGTCCTGACCGCCGCGCACTGCGTGAACGGCTCCGGCACCAACACCTCCATCACGGCCACCGCCGGCGTCGTAGACCTCCAGAGCAGCAGCGCCGTCAAGGTCAAGTCCACCAAGGTGCTCCAGGCCCCCGGCTACACCGGCAAGGGCAAGGACTGGGCCCTCATCAAGCTCGCCAGGCCCATCAGCCTGCCCACCCTGAAGATCGCCACCAACACCGCCTACAACAACGGCAACTTCACCGTCGCCGGCTGGGGCGCCACCCGCGAAGGCGGCGGACAGCAGCGCTACCTGCTCAAGGCCACCGTCCCCTTCGTCGACGACGCCACCTGCAAGCAGGCGTACGGCAGCGACCTCGTCCCCGGCGACGAGATCTGCGCCGGATTCGTCGCCCAGGGCGGCGTCGACACCTGTCAGGGCGACTCCGGCGGACCCATGTTCCGCAAGGACGACACCGGCGCCTACATCCAGGTCGGCATCGTGAGCTGGGGCGAGGGCTGCGCCGAGCCCGGATACCCCGGCGTGTACAGCGAGGTCTCGACCTTCGCCGCCGACATAGCCAGGGCGGCCGCCGGACTCTGATCCGGTACGGCCCGTGAGCGCGGCGCCCGCGACCCCGGTCGCGGGCGACCGCGCACGGCCTCCCGTCAGGATCGGGCCCCCGCGGGCCACGTAGGGTTGGCTGTCATGACCACCAGCAAGCCCCAGGAAGCCGGCCCCGACGTCAGCGCGGAGCTGGCCCGGCTGCGCGACAGCATCGACAACATCGACGCCGCCGTCGTCCACATGCTCGCCGAACGCTTCAAATGCACCCAGCAGGTCGGCCACCTCAAGGCCGCCCACCAGCTCCCGCCGGCCGACCCCTCCCGCGAGGCCCACCAGATCGCCCGGCTGCGCCGCCTCGCCGAGAGCGCCAAGCTCGATCCGGCCTTCGCCGAGAAGCTGCTGAACTTCATCATCGCCGAGGTCATCCGGCACCACGAGCGCATCGCGGACGACGCGGGCGGCAGTCCGGCCGGCACCTCCGGCACGGGGGAGTGACAGCGGCGGGGCGCCATCCCGCCGCCGGCCCGTGACCGCCCGGGCCGTGCCGTGACCGCCCCTCGGCTGTGCCGCGATCGCCCCTCGGCTGTGCTCTGACCGCCGCCCGACTGTGCCGTGACCACCGCCCGGCTGTGCTGTGATCGCCCCCGGCTGTGCTGCGACCGCCCCTCGGCTGTGCCGCGATCGCGGAGCCGGCTGTGCCGTGACCGCCGCCGGCCGTGCCGTGACCGCCGCCGGCCGTGCCCCGACCGCCCCCGGCCGTGCCGTGACCGCCCCCGGCCGTGCCGTGACCGCCGCCGGCCGTGCCGCGACCGCCCCTCGGCACGCCGTGACCGCACCCCGCGATCAGAAATGCGCAGAGCGCACATACCGCACCACCCCTGTGTCCCGACCGCGCCATCGGGCAGCATGGCCTCATGTCCGTACTGACGCGCGACGAAGCGCAGACCCGTGCCAAGCTCCTCGACGTCCACCACTACGGGATCGAACTCGATCTGACAGGAGGGGACGACACCTTCGACTCCCTGACCGTCATCCGGTTCACCTCCCGCACCGCCGCGGACACCTTCGTCGAGCTGAAGCCCGCCGAACTGCGCTCCGTCACCCTGGACGGCCGGCCCCTCGACCCCGAGACCCTCGACGAGAACCGGCTGCCCCTCAAGGGACTCACCGCCGGCGAGCACGAACTGCGCGTCGACGCCTCCATGCGCTACTCCCGCACCGGGGAGGGCATGCACCGCTTCACCGACCCCACCGACGGCGAGACGTACCTCTACACCCAGCTCTTCATGGAAGACGTCCAGCGCGTCTTCGCCGCGTTCGACCAGCCCGACCTCAAGTCCGTCTTCGAGCTGTCCATCACCGCCCCCGAAGGCTGGACCGTCCTCGCCAACGGCATCACCGAACACCTCGGAGACGGCCGCTGGCAAGCCGCCCCCACCCCGCTGATCTCCACCTACCTCGTCGCCGTCGCCGCCGGCCCCTGGCACTCGGTGCGCACCGAACACGCGGGCCTGCCCTTCGGCCTCCACTGCCGCCGCTCGCTGGCCCCCTACCTCGACGCCGACGCCGACGAGATCCTCGACGTCACCCGCGCCTGCTTCGACCGCTACCACGAGAAGTTCGACGAGCCCTACCCCTTCGACTCCTACGACCAGGCGTTCGTCCCCGAGTTCAACGCCGGCGCCATGGAGAACCCCGGACTCGTCACCTTCCGCGACGAGTTCGTCTACCGCTCCGCCGTCACCGACACCGAGCGGCAGACCCGAGCCATGGTCATCGCCCACGAGATGGCCCACATGTGGTTCGGCGACCTCGTCACCCTGCGCTGGTGGGACGACATCTGGCTCAACGAGTCCTTCGCCGAGTACATGGGTTACCAGACCCTCACCGAAGCCATCCGCTTCACCGACACCTGGGTCGACTTCGGCGTCGCCCGCAAGTCCTGGGGCTACGACGCCGACCAGCGCCCCTCCACCCACCCCGTCGCACCCGACCCGGACGCCGTCCCCGACACCGCGTCCGCCATGCTCAACTTCGACGGCATCTCCTATGCCAAGGGCGCCTCCGCACTGCGCCAACTCGTCACCTGGCTCGGCGAGAAGGACTTCCTCGCGGGCATCAACACCCACTTCGCCCGCCACAAGTTCGCCAACGCCACCCTCGCCGACTTCATCGACAACCTCGCCTCCGCCACCGATCGCGACGTCCACGCCTGGGCCGACGCCTGGCTGCGCACCACCGGCGTCGACACCCTGAGGCCCGAGATCACCGAAGCCGACGGCCAGTGGCACCTCACCGTCGACCGCGACGGCAGCCGCCCCCACCGCATCGCCGTCGGCGCCTACGACACCGTCCCCGGCGAGGACGACCGCCTCACCCTGCGTGAGCGCTTCGAACTCGACGTCCCCCGCGGCGACGCCGCCGACCCCCGCCCCGGCCGCCGCCCCGACCTGCTCCTCCTCAACGACGGCGACCTCACCTACGCCAAGGTCCGCTTCGACACCAAGTCCTTCCAGACCGTACGAGCCGCCCTCGGAGGCCTCCCCGACCCCCTCACCCGGGCCGTCGTCTGGAACGCGCTGCGCGACGCCGTACGCGACGGCGAACTGCCCGCCATGGCCTACATCGAGACCGCCCGCACCCACCTGCCGCGCGAGACCGACCTCGCCGTCGTCCAGGGCGTCCTGACCTTCGCCACCGCCCATGTCGCCGACCGGTACCTGAGCCCCGAGGAGCGGCCCACCGCCCTCACCACCCTCACCGACCTGTGCCGCGACCTCATCCGCCGCACCGAGGACGGCTCCCGGCCCGGCCTGCGCCTGACCGCCGTACGCCACCTCATCGACGTCGCCGTCCACCCCGACACCATCAGCGCCTGGTTCTCCGAGGGCACCGTCCCCGGCGGCCCCGAACTCGACCCCGAGCTGCGCTGGCGCATCCTCGGCCGGCTCAGCGTCCTCGGCGCCGTCGACGACGCCGTGATCGACGCCGAACTCGTCCAGGACCCCAGCGCCACCGGTCAGGAGGGCGCCGCCCGCTGCCGCGCCGCACTGCCCGACCCCCAGGCCAAGCGCGCCGCCTGGGACGCGATGTTCGCCACCGACGACCTCTCCAACTACCTGTTCACCGCCACCGCCCAGGGCTTCTGGCAGCCCGAACAGGCCGGCCTCGTCCGCGAGTACATCGAGCGGTACTGGCCCGCCGCCGTGGCCGTCGCCGAACGACGCGGCCCCGCCATGGCCGAAGCCGCCGGCCGCTGGGCCTTCCCCGCCAGCGCCGTCACCCCGCAGACCCTCGCCCTCGGCGAGAGCTGCCTGAGCGAGGCCGACCCCATCCCGGCCCTGCGCCGCAAGCTCGCCGACCAGCTCGACGACCTCGCCCGCGCGTTGCGGGTGAGGCAGGCCTAGCAGGCGGGCCCGGCCACCCACCGGACCCACCGGACCCACCGGACCCACCGGACCCACCGGACCCACCGGACCCACCGGACCCACCGGACGCGAACCCGGACGCCGGACCGCTGCCCCTGACTCTTATACACAA
>NZ_JBHYXD010000073.1:0-4809 GCF_042751995.1 Streptomyces sp. NPDC059371
GCCCCGGGGCCGCCGCCCCCCACGGGTTAAACGGGGCCCCGCCAAGGTCCGGCGACACCGGCCGGCACCAGCCCGAAAGCCGGACCACGCCCGGAACCTGCCACCCGAGCCGACCCGAGCCAAGAAGCGGGACAGGGCCCGAGCCTCACCACGCCGACCGGCACCGGCCGGGAGACCGAACCCCGCCCGAGCCACCCGGCGCCCACCGGCACCGGCACCGGCACCGGCCAGGAAACCGGACCCCGTGCGGGCCACAGGGCAGGCACCGACACCGGCCGGAAAGCCGGACCACAACCGGAACCCACCGCGCCGGACGGCACCGGCCAGGAAACCGGACCCCGTGCGGGCCACACGGCAGGCACCGACACCGGCCGGAAAGCCGGACCACAACCGGAACCCAGCGCGCCGGACGGCACCGGACGGGAAACCGGGCCTCGCCCGGGTCCCACCGCTCCCACCGGCACCGGCCGGGAACCCGGACCCCGCGCGGGCGCCACCGCGCCGGCCGCGTCCGCCTTGTCCGCCGGAGGTGTCGGCGCGGGGACGCGGGCCGGGGGCGGAGGTGGACCGGTGCGGCGGGCCGGTGGCGGCGGAGTCCGGTCCGGGAGTGTGGGCGGGCCGTTGCTGACCGCCCGTCGGCTTCGCGTCGTCCACGGCGGGTTCACCGCTCTCGACGAGGTCGTCCTCGACGTCCCGCCCGGACGGGTCACCGCGGTCGTGGGGCCCAACGGGGCCGGGAAGAGCACCCTCTTCCACTGTCTCGCCGGCACCCTGCGCCCTTCGGGCGGACAGGTGCTGTTCGAAGGGCGGGACATCACACGGCTGGCGGCGCACGCCAGGACCCGGCTGGGCATCGCGCGGACCTTCCAGCAACTGGCCGTCTTCCCGTCGCTGACCGTCGCCGAGAACGTGCGCGTGGGCGCCGAACAGTGCGGCCGGACCGCCGATCGGGGGTCGGCGGAGCGGGCGTTGCGGCTGTTCGGGCTCGACGGGCCGGTGCGGTCACTGCCCGCGGCGGGCCTTCCGACCGGCACACTCCGGCGCGTGGAACTGGCCCGGGCGCTCGCCGGGAACCCCCGGGTGCTGCTGCTCGACGAGCCCGCGGCCGGTCTCGACACCACCGAGGTGGCCGCGCTGGCCCGGGTGCTGCGGGCGCTGGCCGCGGACGGCATGGCCCTCCTGGTGGTCGAGCACGACCTCGATCTGGTCGCCGACCTGGCGCACACCGTCCACGTCATGGCGGCCGGACGGATCGTCACCTCGGGTCCCGCCGACCGCGTCCTGGACACGGGCACCGGCGGATGAGCATCGCCCTGCGCGACGCGCGCGTACGCTACGGCCCCCTGGAGGCCCTGCACGGCGTGAGCCTGGTGGCCCCGGGCCCCGGCCTCACCGTGCTGCTGGGACGCAACGGCTCCGGCCGTACGACGGCGCTGCGTGCCCTCGCCGGGACCGTGCCGCTCGCGGCCGGCGCCGTCGTCTGGGACGGCGCCGACGTGACCCGCCTGCCCGCGTTCGAGCGGGCCCGGCGCGGGCTGTGCCTCGTCCCGGAGCGCCGGGCGGTGTTCGGTTCCCTGACCGTCCGCGAGAACCTGGAACTCGGGGCGGCCGACCTCCCGGCGGCCCTGGAGGCCTACCCGGAACTCGGCCCGCTCCTCCCCCGCCGCGCTGGCACCCTCTCCGGCGGCGAACAGCGCATGCTGGCCCTGACCCGCGCCCTGTCGGCCCGCGCGCGCGTGGTGCTCGCCGACGAACCCGCGCAGGGCATGTCACCGGCGGTCGCGGCCCGGACGTACGCGCTGCTGGGCGCTCTCGACGCGTGTGTCGTGATCGCCGAGCAGCGGCTGCCGCCGGGGCTGCGCGAGCGGCCGGGCCGGACGACGTACGTGCATGAACTGCGCCGTGGCGCGGTCGTGTTCAGCGGAGAAGCCACGGAGACGGTGGCGCGGAGCGGTGGGCCGGCGGGTTCAGGGGCGGCCCGAACAGGACGGGACCCCCGGCACGGGATGCGCCCGCCGCCTTCGGGATGACGAGCTGGAGGCCCTTGGCCAGCCGGTCGGGGCTGGCGCCGATCTTCTTCTTGTTGACGTTGTAGAGCGTGCGCCAGCCACCCTGCACCTTGTACTTGCGGGCGATCGACACGAGCGTCTCGCCGGCCTTCACCACGTGGAAGGGCCCGCGCAGTCCGTACGTCTTGGAGCACTCGGGCCAGGCGCCCCAGCCCTGGACGGCCACCACTTTCTTGGCGACCTTGATCTGCTGGGCGCGGGTGGCGAGATCGGCGCGCGGCGCGTAGGCGAGCCCGCCGAACGCGACCCAGGTGGGCTGCCAGAACTGGAGCCCGCCGTAGAAGCCGTTCCCGGTGTTCACGTGCCAGCGGCCGCCGCTCTCGCACTCGGCCAGACAGGTCCAGGGCCACTCGTCGTTCGCGCAGTCGAAGGCCCCCCGGACGGATCCGGGACCCGGGAGCGGGGGCGGTGCCGCCGTGTCCGCGGCGTTCGCGGAGCCGGGGACGAGGGCGGCCAGTACGGCGGCGACGACGACCGCGGACCGCACACGAACGGTCGGCGGCCGGGACGCGGTGCGTGCGGTCGGCGGAATCCGCCTGCTCGGCATGAAGGACATCGGGCCACGCTAAGCAGAGCGTCCCGCTCGCCCGCCGAGCCGGCGCCCGGCACGCCCGGGGCCCCACCCGGTCGGAGGACCGGGCAGGGCCTTGAGCGTGTCCGCGAAGGCTCGCCTGCCCGGCGACGCCTGCACGCCCTTCGGGCGGACGACGCGACTTCGTGGACACGCCCCGCCCGGTCCGGTCCTGAGGGACCGGACCGGGCCCGCGCCCGGCGCGAGGGGGAGCGTGGCTCAGATGTCGAGCCGCTGGCCGGGCACGATCAGGTCGGGATCACCGCCGATCACGGACTGGTTGGCGGCGTAGATCTTCCGCCAGGTGGTCCCGTGCCGCGCGGCGATGGCACTCAGGGTGTCGCCTTCGCGGACGGTGTAGTCGCCGCGGGACGAGCCGCGGTTCACGTGGCCCGGCGCACGGGACGGCGTCTTTGCCGCTTCCCGCTCGGCCGGGACGGACTTCTGTGCCGGCTTCGAGGCCGCCTTGGTGCTCGCGGAACCCGTCGACTGCCCGGACCCCGAGGAGCCGGGCGCGTTGCCGTAGGCGCCGGCGCGGGCCGAGCAGGTGGGCCAGGCGCCCCAGCCCTGTGCGCTCTGGACCTTGGTCGCGACGGCTATCTGCGCGCTCCTGGAGGCCTTGTCGGCGGTCGGCGCGTACGCCGCGCCGCCGTAGGCGCGCCAGGTGCCGGCGGAGAACTGGAGTCCCCCGTAGTAGCCGTTGCCGGTGTTGATGTGCCAGTTTCCGCCGCTCTCGCACTGGGCGATGCGGTCCCACACTCCACTGTCGGCCGCCGTGGCGTCGCCGCTCGCGGCGAGCAGTCCGAGCGGGGCGAGCAGTGCCGCCCCGGCGAGGACCGCCGTCGTACGTGTCTTGTTCGCCGTACGAGCCTTGTGGCCGTTCTCGTGAGTGCTGTCGGCACATGCGGACATGTATTTCCCTCTCGAAACACCCGGGGTCCCCCAGGACGGGACGCGGTGGCCTGCGCGTTGGACGCGGCCCTCGCGCTCCGACCCGTCCACCGGCGGCGTGCTGCGATCCGAAGCGGATCGGGCCGGCGGACGTTCCCGAGCGGTGCTCGTTGCACACGGCGGAGGAATCTATGGACCCCGGCGCCCCGATATCAACCAACTCCTTGTCATTCGAGGCCAGTTAGCGGTTACCGCAGGTATCATCGATTTTCGGCCACCCACTTCATTGGGTGATTTCCGGATTTGTCGACCCGCGCCCCATGTGATCTGTGACTTACTTCACCCAGTCAACTTCCTTAGTCCTTCTGCAAGTTGACTGGGAGTAACCAATTCCGGGGGCACCCTCACCCTGGGCGTCGGATGGTTCGATTCCGTTCGCTCTCGGGCGTGACTCCGGCCACAGATCACCCGTTGACATCTTCATGAGCCGGGAACCCCTCGGTTCATGGGCCGGGAGCCACCCGGCACCGCCACGCACCGCATCCCGAGGAGCCACCGTGCCGCGCATGCTCGACGTCAGCGACGACGTACGCGCCGAGATCGGCGACGAAGAAGCCGACCGGCTGCTCGCCGGAGAGAACGCCCCCGGCAGTTACGACTGCACGTCGTGCCGCACCCCGGGCGACTCGGAACAGGAGCGGACCAGCACCGTCCTGTTCATCGGCGACGAGACCGCCGTCCTCGCCTTCGCCCACTCCACCTGCCTGCCCTCGCAGGTCGTACAGGTCACCGAGGAACAACTCCAGGGCGCCGTCCGCTCGATCCACCCCGACGGCGCGCCCGCCGACCCCGTCCCCGAGCAGGCCGTGCTCGGTGTCACCAGCGGACTCGTCCTGATCAACGGCGAGCTGCACCCGGCACTCGTGGTCGAGCCGACAGGGCCGATCGTGCGACCGGGCTCGACCGACATCGGCGACGACTTCCTGCCCCTGCTGATCGAGCAGGGCTTCATGCCCGCGACCGAGCTGAACTCGGTGCCGCCGGTCCTGCACGGCTGGTCCGTCCTGCTCGCGGCGGGCCAGCTCCACGCCGTGCTCCAGCCGGGCACCGGGGGCGGTTCGCCCGTCGCCTGGTGGCAGGCCCACCAGGCGCTCCAGGTCACCGACGGCTGGCGCGCCGCCGCCGCGAAACCCCACCCCGGGGGAGCGTGTGGGCCGCCGGGGGGGTGGGGAGGGCCCCCCCCCCGCGGGGCTCGCCGGGGCGCGGCGGGCGCCCCAA
>NZ_JBHYXD010000073.1:4819-5743 GCF_042751995.1 Streptomyces sp. NPDC059371
GGCGGGGGGTGCCTGCCCCACCGGGGGAACCTGGACCCCGAGGGCTGGCGCGCCCCCGCCAACACGCTCCACCCGGTGATCGTGTTCGCGGCGCCGGTCGGTTCGATCGGCCGCCAGCCGCGGGAGGACCTGCTGCGCGACGCGCTCGACAAGGCGGCGGCCAACGGCAAGCTGGTCGCGGCGGCGATGCCGCTCGCCGGCATCTGAGGCCGGCCGACGGGCGGGGCGGGGAACCGCGGGCGGGCGGCCGAAGTCGGCCGCCCCGGGGTGCCCGCGCGGTTCCCCGCGCCCCCGCGCGCGCCGGTCACTCCGGACGGCCCGCGAAAGGGCCGTTCCGGCCGCATCCGTTGGGCAGCGGGGTCGTTGGCACGTACGTGCACACCTACGACGTCCCCGGCCACCGGTCCTTCCAGCCGGTCCCCGCCTCTGGCTCCCCCCTCCGTTCGAGCAGAGAGGTGCAGGCGTCGAGTCCGGCGCTGGACTCCCATCCGGGCGGCTCTTCGGCCACGCCGATCTACGACGCGCTCTACGCCGAGTGGATCAGGGCGTTCAGGACCCTGCCCGGCGACCGTCACGGGGAGGAGAACATGGGCTTCAAGGCCTTCGGGATCCTCGGGCGCGGTTCGAACTCGTTCAGCTCGTCGGGCACGTACAGCTCGTACAGCGCGGGAGCGCAGACGGCCCGGCAGATCGCCGCACAGCACGGGCACACCTCGACCACGACATCCGTCTGGCAGCCGGGCTCCGGCCGGCACGGCACCGGGATGCACCACATCCCGGCCGCGCTGCCGCCCGCCCCGCGCAGGGGCATGTAGCGGCGAGGACCGTGAGCGAGGACGCGGGGGGGGGGGGGGGGCCCCCGCGGCGCCCCCCCCCCCCCGCGCCCGGGGGGGCGGTATTATTGTTTGTGCGGCGCCGCCGCGG
>NZ_JBHYXD010000073.1:5753-16017 GCF_042751995.1 Streptomyces sp. NPDC059371
CCGTGGCGGTGCCCGGAACACCGGGGGTGAGCTGGCTCGGTCACCTCGGCGGCCTGATCGGCGGCGAGGCCGGCGCCGGGCTCTTCCGCGCCCCCCGGCCCCCCCCCCACCCCGCTTCGCCCGTGGGCGTTACTTCTTCTTGTTCGCGCCGCGCTTCTCGCGCACCCGCACCGAGATGTGGATCGGCGTGCCCGCGAAGCCGAACTCCTCGCGCAGCCGGCGCTCGATGAAGCGGCGGTAGCCGTGCTCGATGAAGCCGGAGGCGAAGAGCACGAACCGCGGGGGCTTGGTGCCCGCCTGAGTGCCGAACAGGATGCGGGGCTGCTTGCCGCCGCGGACCGGGTGCGGGTGGGCGGCCACCAGTTCGCCGAGGAAGGCGTTCAGACGGCCGGTCGGGACGCGGGTCTCCCAGCCGTCCAGGGCCGTCTCGATCGCCGGGACGAGCTTCTCCATGTGCCGGCCGGTGCGAGCCGAGACGTTCACCCGGGGCGCCCAGGCCACCTGGGCGAGCTCGGTCTCGATCTCCCGCTCCAGGTAGTAGCGGCGCTCCTCGTCGAGGGTGTCCCACTTGTTGAAGGCGAGGACGATGGCGCGGCCCGCGTCGACGGCCATGGTGACGATGCGCTGGTCCTGCACCGAGATGGTCTCGGACGCGTCGATCAGGATGACCGCGACCTCGGCCTTCTCGACGGCGGCGGCGGTGCGCAGCGAGGCGTAGTAGTCGGCGCCCTGCTGGAGGTGGACGCGCTTGCGGATGCCCGCCGTGTCGACGAACTTCCAGGTGATGCCGCCGAGTTCGATGAGCTCGTCGACCGGGTCACGGGTGGTGCCCGCGATCTCGTTGACGACCACGCGGTCCTCGTTCGCCACCTTGTTCAGCAGCGAGGACTTGCCGACGTTCGGGCGGCCGATGAGGGCGATGCGGCGGGGGCCGCCGACCGCGGTGCCGAAGCTCTGCGCCGGGGCCTCGGGCAGCGCCTCCAGGACGGCGTCGAGCATGTCGCCGGTGCCGCGGCCGTGCAGCGCGGAGACCGGGTGCGGCTCGCCGAGCCCGAGGGCCCAGAGGTACGAGGCGTCGGACTCGCCGCTCATGCCGTCGACCTTGTTGGCGCACAGGACGACGGGCTTGCCGGCCTTGCGGAGAAGGCGTACGACCGCCTCGTCGGTGTCGGTCGCGCCGACCTTGGCGTCGACGACGAAGACGACCGCGTCGGCGGCCTCGATCGCGTACTCGGCCTGGGCGGCGACGGACGCGTCGATGCCGAGGACGTCCTGCTCCCAGCCGCCGGTGTCGACGAGCTTGAAGCGGCGGCCCGCCCACTCGGCCTCGTAGGTGACGCGGTCGCGGGTGACGCCGGGCTTGTCCTCGACGACGGCCTCGCGGCGGCCGATGATGCGGTTCACCAGGGTCGACTTGCCGACGTTCGGGCGGCCGACGACGGCGAGGACGGGCAGCGGGCCGTGGCCCGCCTCCTCGATCGCGCCCTCGACGGCCTCGATGTCGAAGCCCTCTTCCGCGGCGAGCTCCATGAACTCCGCGTACTCGGCATCGCCAAGCGCCCCGTGATCGTGCTCTGCCGAGCCGTCGGGCTGGATGTGGTCGTTCATGAAGTCCGTACCTCGTCGTTCAATCGTGGTGATCGGTGGACCACCACGAAAACCGGGTGATCCACTACTAAGTGTCGCCTAACGCCCGACGGGGCGCCCGGCGTTTTCCCGGCGTCCGGTCAGATGTCTGGCGTTGTCCAGGTGGGCGCTGAGGTGCTTCTGGATGCGGCCGGTGGCCTCGTCCAGCGCCTGTCGCGTGCGCCGGCCGCTGCCGTCGCCCGCTTCGAAGGGGTCTCCGAAGACGACGTCGACCCTGCTGCGGAGCGGGGGCAGCGCCTTGGTCAGCCGGCTGGTCCGCTCGGAGCTTCCCAGTACCGCGACGGGGACGATCGGGGCTCCGCTGCGCACCGCGAAGTACGCGAGCCCGGCCCGCAGCGAGGCGAAGTCGCCCTCGCCCCGGGTGCCCTCGGGGAAGATCCCGAGGACTCCGCCGGACGCCAGGACGCCGAGGGCGTCCGTGATGGCGGCACGGTCGGCGATCTCCCGGTCGACCTTGAGCTGGCCGATGCCCAGCAGGAACGGGTCGAGCGGGCCGATGAACGCTTCCTTCTTGATCAGGAAGTGCGTGGGCCTGGGCGCGACGCCCATGACCATCGGCCCGTCGATGTTGTGCGAGTGGTTCACGGCCAGGATCGCCGGGCCGGTCGCGGGGACCTTCCAGGCGCCGAGCACGCGCGGCTTCCACAGCCCGTACATCAGGCCGACGCCGATGCGGCGCCCGACGTCGGCGCGTCTCGCGGAGGGTGCGCTCACTTGGCGGCCCGCTTCTCCTCGACGAGGGTGACGACACACTCGATGACCTGCTGGAGCGTGAGGTCGGAGGTGTCCACCTCGACCGCGTCGTCCGCCTTGGCGAGGGGGGAGGTCTTGCGGCTGGAGTCGGCCGCGTCCCGCTTGACCAGCGCCTCACGGGTCGCGTGTATGTCCGCGCCCTTCAGCTCACCGCTGCGCCGGGCGGCACGCGCCTCCGGGGAGGCGGTGAGGAAGATCTTCAGGTCGGCGTCGGGCAGCACGGTGGTGCCGATGTCCCGGCCCTCGACGACGATGCCGGCCTGCGCGGACGCGGCGAGCGCGCGCTGCAGCTCGGTGATGCGGGCACGCACCTCGGGCACCGCGCTGACCGCGCTGACCTTGGAGGTGACCTCCTGCGTACGGATCGGGCCGGCGACGTCGGTCCCGTCGACCGTGATGGTCGGCTCGGCCGGGTCGGTGCCGGAGACGATCTCCGGCTTGCCCGCGGCGGCGGCGATCGCGGAGGGGTCCGTGATGTCGATGTCGTTGCTGACCATCCACCACGTGATGGCGCGGTACTGCGCCCCCGTGTCCAGGTAGCTCAGACCGAGCTTCGCGGCCACGGCCTTCGAGGTGCTCGACTTGCCCGTGCCGGAGGGGCCGTCGATGGCGACAATCACAGCCGGAGCGGTACGGGCGGCGCCGTTGTCCACGGTGGGAACACCTTCCTGGTGCGGGGTGGAGGTCTCTGCGGGACGCGAGCGCGCCCCGCACAAGGTTACCGGCCCCGCGGACCCCGTATTACTGGCCCTTCCCGGCGCCCGTTCACCGGGAAGGGCCACGGTCCTACTGGCGCAGCGCCCAGCCCCGCTCCCGCAGGGCCGCGGAGAGCACCGGCACGGCCTTCGGCTCCACCATGAGCTGCACCAGACCGGCCTGCTGACCGGTGGCGTGCTCGATGCGTACGTCCTCGATGTTGACGCCGGCCATCCCCGCGTCGGCGAAGATGCGGGCGAGCTGACCGGGCTGGTCGTCGATGAGGACGGCCACGACCTCGTAGACGCGCGGCGCGGAGCCGTGCTTGCCGGGGACGCGGACCTGGCCAGCGTTGCCGCGGCGCAGGACGTCCTCGATGCCGGAGGCTCCCTCGCGGCGCTTGGCCTCGTCGGAGGACTGCAGGGCGCGCAGGGCCTGGACGGTCTCGTCGAGGTCGGCGGAGACGTCCGCGAGGAGGTCCGCGACGGGGCCCGGGTTCGCGGAGAGGATGTCGATCCACATCCGGGGGTCGGAGGCCGCGATCCGGGTCACGTCGCGGATGCCCTGCCCGCAGAGCCGTACCGCCGTCTCCTCCGCGTGCTGCAGGCG
This sequence comes from Streptomyces sp. NPDC059371, assembly GCF_042751995.1. Classification (NCBI taxonomy): domain Bacteria; kingdom Bacillati; phylum Actinomycetota; class Actinomycetes; order Kitasatosporales; family Streptomycetaceae; genus Streptomyces; species Streptomyces sp. NPDC059371. The sequence goes on from NZ_JBHYXD010000073.1 coordinate 9,459, forward strand.
CGCGGCGACCATGCTGGACACCAGGTGGGGCATGTGCGAGACGAGCGCCACGGCGCGGTCGTGGGCGTCCGCGTCCATGACGACGGGCACGGCACGGCAGTGCGAGACCAGTTCCAGGGCGAGGTTCAGGACCTCGGTGTCCGTGTCCCGGGTCGGGGTGAGCACCCAGGGCCGGCCCTCGAAGAGGTCGCCGCTCGCGGCCAGCGGGCCGGACTTCTCGCGGCCCGACATGGGATGGGTGCCGATGTACGGGGTGAGGTCGAGGCCGAGCGCCTCCAGCTCGCGGCGGGGGCCGCCCTTGACGCTGGCGACGTCGAGATAGCCGCGGGCGAGACCGCGGCTCATGGCGTCCGCGAGGGTCGCGGCGACGTGCGCGGGCGGTGCGGCGACGATCGCGAGGTCGACCGGCCCCTCGGGTGCCTCGTCCGTGCCGGCGCCGAGCGCGGCCGCCGTACGGGCCTGCTCCGGGTCGTGGTCGGCGAGGTGGACGACGACGCCGCGGGCGGCGAGCGCGAGGGCGGCGGACGTGCCGATCAGCCCGGTTCCGATGACGAGCGCGGTCCTCACTGGGCGATGTCCTTGCGCAGTGCGCCCGCGGCGCCGAGGTAGACGTGGACGACGTCGGCGCGCGGCCGGTCGGACTCGATGTGGGCGAGAACACGGACCACCCGGGGCATCGCGCCCTCGATGTCCAGTTCCTGCGCGCAGATCAGCGGGACGTCGACGATGCCGAGCTTGCGCGCCGCCGCGGCCGGGAAGTCGCTGTGCAGATCGGGGGTCGCCGTGAACCAGATGCTGATCAGGTCGTCCGTGGTGAGCGCGTTGCGCTCCAGGATGGCGGTGAGCAGCTCGCTGACCTGCTCGTCCATGTGTCCGGCCTCGTCCCGTTCCAGTTGGACGGCGCCCCGGACCGCTCGTACCGCCACGGTGATGCTCCTCGCTGATCTGTGTGCATGTCGTGTCACACCAGCGTAGTCAGCCCCTCGCGCGCGGGTGCGCGGCGCCCGCCTGACGAGACGCGGGCCACGCGCCGAACGCGGCCCGCGCCGGTGGACCGGCCATATCGATGTCACCCGAATCGCCCCATTCCGTCACTTCCGGTGAGAACGCGCCCGTGCGCCTCTGGACGCGGGCGCGCTCGTCCGCTCTCATGGCTCATGGCAGGCGGCCCGCGCCGGGGGAGGACCGGATGAAGCGACCAGGACCCCTTCTCACCCTCCTCGCGGGGCTCGTGCTGGGCGTGTTCCTGCTGACTCTCAACGCGACGACGGGGACGAAGAGCACCTCGAACCCCTACAAGGATGCGTCGCCGGGCGTCTCGGTGTCGGCCACCGTGCCACCGGCCTCCGCCCCTCCGTCGCAGTCGCCGAGTCCGTCTCCGTCCCGCGGCGCCGTGCCCAACGCCGACTACGCCGGCCGCACCGACGACGACTCCTCGGCGGTCGCGGTCTCCCTGCGGGGCGGCAAGGCGATCGCCTACTTCTGCGACGGGCACGACAAGGAGTCCTGGCTGAAGGGTGACGTCGAGGACGACGGCACCATGAAGCTCACGGGCGGGAACGGCGACGAACTGAGCGGCACCCTCAAGGACGACAAGCTGATCCGCGGCACGGCCGACGTCGGCGGGCAGCGGTACGCGTTCACCGCCGACCGGGCCGTCAAGCCGTCCGGCCTGTACCGGGCGACGGCCAGCGTGCGCGGCGCGAAGATCGACGGCGGCTGGATCGTGCTGCCCGGCGGACGGCAGGTCGGCGTCGTCGAACGCGACGGCACGCCGTCGGCGGCGCCCGAGATCGACCCGGAGACCGGCGCCGTGACCATCGACGGCCAGAAGATCATCGCCCGTCCCGTCACCCCCTGACCTCCTCCTCCAGAGGGAGCCGTTCATGACCGTGGACCCGAACGCCGCCACCCAGGGCTTCCCCTCCCCGCCGCCCGGCCACGGCCGCCCGAGCGCCGCCCGCTACCTCGTCCCGGCCCTGGTCGCCGCGGTGGTCGCGGTCGCCCTCGGTGTCTACGGCAAGGTCCACGACCCGGCGGGAACGGCGTTCAACCTCGCCGGGTTCAGCAGCACGGGCGCCGTCAAGTCCTGGCTGGCGACGACGGCGTTCTTCTTCGCCCTCGTGCAGCTCGTGTCGGCGCTGATGATGTACGGAAAGCTGCCGGGCCCGCCCTGGGCGGCGACGCTGCACCGGTGGTCGGGGCGCGTCGCGTTCCTGGTGGCGGTGCCGGTCGCGGTGCACTGTCTGTACGCGTTGGGCTATCAGACGTACAGCACGCGCGTCATGTGGCACTCGCTCCTGGGGTGCTTCTTCTTCGGTGCCTTCAGTGCCAAGATGCTGCTGCTCCGCTCGGAGCGTCTGCCCGGCTGGCTGCTGCCCCTCGTCGGCGGCCTCGTCTTCGCCGTGCTCACCGCGCTCTGGCTGACGTCCGCCTTCTGGTTCTTCCGTACGTTCGGAGTGACGACATGACCAACCGCTCGACACGACGCACGGTGATCCTCACCACGGGCGCGTCCGCGCTGCTCGCGGCGTGCAGCCAGTACAGCGACGGCAACGGCTCCTCGGACACGTCGCCGAAGGCGTCCAGCGGGCAGCAGCTCGCCACGACCGGCGACATCCCGGTCGGCGGAGGCACCGTCTTCAAGGACCAGAAGGTCGTGGTCACCCAGCCGGCGAAGGGCGACTTCAAGGCCTTCTCGGCGGTCTGCACCCACCAGGGGTGCCTGGTGAACAAGGTGGCGGACGGAACGATCGACTGCCCGTGCCACGGCAGCAAGTTCAGTGTCCAGGACGGGGCGGTGAAGGCCGGTCCCGCGCCGCGTCCGCTGCCCGCGGAGAAGATCACCGTGCAGGGAAACTCGATCCGGCTGGCGTGAGAGGGCCCGTACGCTCCTGGCATGCGCTCCGAGCCCCCCGTACCCCAGGCAGCCCCGACGCGGCCGGCGTCCCCGGCACCGGCGGTGCCGCCAACGCCGTCCTCGCCGTCCGACGCGTCCGCGCCGGCGGTCCCGGCGGTCCCGGCGGCCGGGCTCTCCCTGGTGCGTGAGCACACGGTCTACTCCTGCGTGATGGGGTCACGCGCCTTCGGGCTGGCCACGGACGACAGCGACACGGACCTGCGGGGCGTCTTCCTCGCCCCCACCGCGCTGTTCTGGCGCTTCGAGAAGCCGCCGACGCATGTCGAGGGCCCGGCACCGGAACAGTTCAGCTGGGAACTGGAGCGGTTCTGCGCGCTCGCGCTGCGCGCCAACCCGAACATCCTGGAGTGCCTGCACTCCCCCCTCGTCGAGTACGTGGACGACTCGGGCCGCGAACTCCTCGCCCTGCGACAGGCCTTCCTCTCCCGTCAGGCGCACGAGACCTTCGCCCGCTACGCCGTGGGCCAGCGCAAGAAGCTGGAGGCCGACGTCCGCACGCACGGCGCCCCGCGCTGGAAGCACGCCATGCATCTGCTGCGCCTGCTGACGAGTTCCCGCGACCTGCTGCGCACCGGGTCCCTGACGATCGACGTCGGGGAGCTGCGCGAGCCGCTCCTCGCGGTGAAGCGGGGCGAGGTGTCCTGGGGCGAGGTCGAGCGCTGGATGCTCCGGCTGGCGACGGAGGCCGACGAGGCGGCCGTCCGCAGCCCGCTCCCGCCCGAGCCGGACCACGCGCGAGTGGAGGACTTCCTGATCCGGACCCGCCGGGCCTCAGCGCTCCGGGACGCCGCCGGACACCGTTAGTCCGCCCGGGACCATGTCCTCGCCTCCCCCGAAACCGTCCAGGCGGACCCTGACGACGAAGGCGTGCAGCGCGTCGAACGCGGAGGCGGTGTCCGGCAGTTCGGAGGCCTCCTGTGCCTCGTCGAGCAGGACGTGCAGCCTCTCGACGTCCTCCTCGACCCGGTCACGCGGGATGTCCGCGGGCCCGTGCTCGCGCTCCGCCTTCGCGGCGATCAGGTCCGGGAGATACGCGGGTGAGGCGATCTGTCCGGCCAGCGTGGGCAGATCGGCCTGCACCTCGCCGCTGCGCATGAGGTGGACGCCGGTGAGCAGCACCCGGAACGTGTAGAGCAGCGGCTTGAGTTCGCCGCTCTTCTCGAAGAGCCGCCACTGCGTGGCCGCGAACCCGCGGTAGTGGTGGGCGTGGTGGCGGGTGAGGACCCCGGGTGCGAGCGAGATGAGCTCACGGTGTTCCTCGCTCGTGCGCACGACCAGCGGCGACAGCAACTGCTCCAGCACATAGCCGTTGCGCCGCAGCATGAGCCGGACGAACTTGCGCAGGTCGTGGGTGACCAGGTCCATCTCGGTGCCGTCCTGGAACCACATGCGCGACCGGGTCTCCTCCGGCTCGCCCAGCCCGACGAGGGCGGCCGTGGGCAGCAGGTGGACGCCGCGCAGGTCGACGTCCGAGTCGCGGGAGGGGAAGCCGTACAGGTGCGCCCCGGAGACGGTGGCGAAGAGCACGGGGTCGGGCTGTTCGCCCACCACGCTCGCGAGATCGGCGCCGGGACCGAGGACGTCTGTCATGGCTCAAGCATCCCAGAGCGCCCCCAGGGACATGAGGTCGCTGTGGTACTCGATGCGGTCGGCCCAGTCGGTCGGCCAGGCCTCGGAACCGAGGTGGGCTCCCGCGAACGCCCCGGTCAGGCAGGCGATGGAGTCGGAGTCGCCCGAGGTGCAGGCGGCCCGGCGCAGCGCGGTGACGGGTTCGTCGGCGAACATCAGGAAGCACAGCAGACCGGTGGCGAACGCCTCCTCGGCGATCCAGCCCTCGCCGGTGGCCAGGCAGGGGTCGTCCTCGGGCGACGCGGTCCGCACGGCCTGGCGGAGGTTGCCCAGGACGGCGATGCACTCGTCCCAGCCGCGGGAGATGAACACCTCGGGTGTGGCGTCGTGGGAGAAGGTCCACAGGTCGCCGAGCCAGCGGGAGTGGTAGCGGTACCGGTTCTCGTGCGCGTACGAGAGCAGCAGGCCGATCAGTTCCGCGGGCTCGGCTCCCTGGGAGAGCAGCCGGACGCTGTGCGCGGTGAGGTCCGAGGCGGCGAGCGCGGTGGGGTGGCCGTGCGTCAGGGCGGCCTGGAACTGGGCGGCGCCCGCGCGCTGTTCGTCGCTGAGGCCGCGGACGAGCCCGACGGGCGCCACGCGCATGTTGGCGCCGCAGCCCTTGGAGCCGATCTGGCTGGCCTCCTGCCAGCGGCGCTTCTCGTCCTTGAGGAGGTCGCAGGCGACCAGGCAGGTCCGCCCGGGGGCCCGGTTGTTCTCGGGCGACTGGTACCAGTTCACGAACTCCTCGCGCACCGGCCGTTCCATGCGCAGCGGGTCGAGCAGGCCGCGGTCCATGGCGGTGCGCAGTCCGTGGGCCAGCGCCAGGGTCATCTGGGTGTCGTCGGTGACGATCGCGGGCCGGGGCAGCGCCATCTGCCGCCAGGGGCCGAACTTGTCGAGTATGGCGGGCACGGTGTTGAACTCGGTGGGGAACCCGAGCGCGTCTCCGAGGGCCAGGCCGATGAGCGAACCGGTGGCGGCGCGTTTGGTCAGGGTCGTGCTGGTCATCGGGGCCGTCCTTACGAGGTGGGACGCAGCAGTGGTGGATGCAGAACCTTGGCGCCACCCGCGCGGTAGAGGGCGGCGGGTTTGCCGCGGCCGCCGGTGAGGCGTGCGGCACCGGGGACCTGTTCGACGAATCCGGGCGTGGCGAGGACCTTGCGCCGGAAGTTGGGCCGGTCGAGCGCGGTGCCCCACACCGTCTCGTAGACGTGCTGCAGCTCCCCGAGGGTGAACTCGGGCGGGCAGAACGACGTGGCGAGGCAGGAGTACTCCAGCTTGGCGCCGACGCGTTCATGGGCGTCGGCGAGGATCCGGTCGTGGTCGAAGGCGAGCGGGCCGAGCGCGTCGAACGGGCGCCACTCGGCCCGTGCCGCGTCGCCGCCGCCGCGCGGTTCGGGCGGATCGGGGAGCAGGGCGGCGAACGCGACGGAGACGACCCTCATACGGGGGTCGCGGTCGGGTTCGGTGTAGGTGCGCAGCTGCTCCAGGTGCAGTCCCGAGAGGTCCGACAGGCCGGTCTCCTCGGCGAGTTCACGCCGTGCCGCCGCCTCGGCGGACTCGCGGGGCAGCACGAAGCCGCCGGGCAGGGCCCAGCGGCCGGCGTACGGTTCCTGGCCCCGTTCGATCAGCAGTACCTGGAGTGCGCCCGCGCGCACGGTCAGGACGGCCAGGTCGACGGTGACGGCGAAGGGCTCGAAGGCGTGTTTGTCATAGCCCTCGGGTGCCGCACCCCCCGGCGCGCGGCCCTTGCCCGTCTCCACTCCCGCGCCCCCTGTTTTCATGGCGACCCTTTATGGTCACCCTGACCATGGTCATTACGACTATAAAGGGAGCGCGGGGTGTCAACAAGGCTTTCGACCGGGGAAGTTGTGGCCCCCAGGGCAGGCGACGTCACCGGACCCGGGCGCGCGACTCCTCCGGCCGCCGGATGCCGGCCCGGTGCGCGTCCGGTTCGCGCGCCGGAGCGCGAGCCGGAGCGCGAGCCGGGGCGAGGGCGGCCGCCCGCGCTCCGCCGGCCACGCCTCCCGC
>NZ_JBHYXD010000073.1:16027-44949 GCF_042751995.1 Streptomyces sp. NPDC059371
CCCGGGGCTGTCATACCGTCGGGGCGGGGAGCGGTTGAAGGGGCGGGCGCCCCCGTCGTGGGCGCGGGGATGTCCGCGGGCCGCCGGAGCCACAGGGGCTCCGGGGCCTCACAGCGCTTGCGGGATCAGAGACCGACCTCGGCCATGAGCATGCCGACCTCGGTGTTCGACAGGCGGCGCAGCCAGCCCGACTTCTGGTCGCCCAGGGTGATCGGGCCGAAGGCGACGCGCACCAGCTTGTCGACCGGGAAACCGGCCTCGGCGAGCATGCGGCGCACGATGTGCTTGCGGCCCTCGTGCAGAGTCACCTCGACGAGGTAGTTCTTGCCGGTCTGCTCGACGACACGGAAGTGGTCCGCCTTCGCGTACCCGTCCTCCAGCTGGATGCCGTCCTTGAGCCGCTTGCCCAGGTCGCGCGGGATCGGGCCCACGATGTGCGCGAGGTAGACCTTCTTCACGCCGTACTTGGGGTGGGTCAGCCGGTGCGCCAGCTCGCCGTGGTTGGTGAGCAGGATGACACCCTCGGTCTCGGTGTCGAGCCGGCCCACGTGGAAGAGCCGCGTCTCGCGGTTCGTCACGTAGTCGCCGAGGCACTGACGGCCCTCGTTGTCCTCCATCGTGGAGACGACACCGGCGGGCTTGTTCAGCGAGAAGAACTGGTACGACTGCGTCGCGACCGTCAGGCCGTCGACCTTGATCTCGTCCTTCTCCGGGTCGACGCGCAGACCCTGCTCCAGGACGATCTCGCCGTTGACCTCGACCCTGGCCTGGTCGACCAGCTCCTCGCAGGCACGGCGCGAGCCGTAGCCCGCTCGCGCGAGGATCTTCTGGAGGCGCTCGCCCTCCTCCTCGGCACCCGGGAAGGTCTTGGGCAGCTTGATGTCGGGCTTGCCCGCATACCGGTCGCGGTTGCGCTCCTCGGTCCGCGTCTCGTACTCACGGGAGCGCGAGGGCTCCGTGCGGCCGCCGCGCTGCTGGCCCTGCTTGGGACCGCCCTTGGCTCCGCCGCGTGCCGAGGCGCCGCGACCGGACTTCGGGCCTTCGTGCGTGCCACCGGGGCCTACGTCGTAGCGACGCTCCTCGGGACGGGGCTTGCTGGGACGCTTCGGCTGGTCGTCGCGCCCTGCCGCCGCGCTCCTCGGCTGGAAGCCGCTCCCGCCGGTTCCGCGCGAGCCACCTCCGCCACCACTGCCACTGCCGCTGCCGCGGAAACCGCCCCCACCGCTGCCGCTGCCGCGCGAGCCACCGCCCCCGCCGGTCCCACGGGAACCGCCGCTGCCGCGCGAACCGCCGCTTCCGCCGGTTCCGCGCGGGTTGCCGCGCCCGCTGTTACTGCCACTGCCACTGCCACTGCTTCGCATCAAAGTTCCGTCGTCGTCGTGTCGTCTGCGTCTGCATCCGGTGCGTCCGGATCGAACGACGGGACCCCTTCCAGCGTCTCTGCCTCGATCGCGTCCGCCTCGGGGAGGAAGGGCGCGAGCTCCGGGAGCTCGTCCAGGCCTCGCAGGCCCATTCGCTCCAGGAAGTAGTTCGTCGTCGTGTACAGGATCGCACCTGTTTCGGGTTCCGTGCCCGCCTCCTCGACCAGACCGCGCTGGAGGAGGGTCCGCATCACACCGTCACAGTTGACTCCGCGGACCGCGGAGACCCGGGAGCGGCTCACCGGCCGGCGGTACGCGACGACGGCCAGAGTCTCCAGGGCCGCCTGGGTGAGCCGGGCATGCTGGCCGTCCAGGACGAAGCGTTCGACGGCGCTCGCGTAGGCGGGACGCGAGTAGAAGCGCCAGCCGCCCGCGATCAGCCTGAGCTCGAATCCGCGGCCCTGGACGGTGTACTCGTCGGCCAGCGCGCGCAGCGCGTCCGCGACCTGCCGCCGGGGCCGCTCCAGGATCTTGGCGAGGTGTTCCTCGGTGGCCGGCTCGTCCACGACCATCAGGACGGCCTCCAGGGCGGCCCCGAGATCGAGGCCGGCGACGGTGGGCGGCCCCGCGGGGGTGCCGGTGGTCTCCTCGCTCACGCCTTCTCCTTCTCGGTCCCGCGCCCTGCCTCGTCGTCCGCCGTTTCCGCCGGCCGGTCGAACTCGTCGGTCACCCGCGGCCCCTCGTCGCCCACCCCGCCCGTCCAGCGCACCACGAGGTCCCCGAGAGCCTCCTCCTGGTCCAGGGCGACGGCCTTCTCCCGGTAGAGCTCCAGCAGGGCCAGGAAGCGGGCGACCACGGTGAGGGTGTCGTCGGTGTCCTCGATGAGCGAGCGGAAGCTGGCCTCGCCGAGTTCCCGGAGCCGCGCCACCACGATCCCGGCCTGCTCCTGCACGCTGACGAGCGGCGCGTGGATGTGGTCGACGTACACCTGGGGCTTGGGTCTGGGCTGCATCGCCTTCACGGCGAGCCGCGCGAAGCCCTCGGGGCCGATGCTGATGACGACCTCGGGCAGCAGCTGGGCGTACCGGGCCTCCAGGCCGACCGTACGGGGGTAGCGGCGGGCCTCCTCCTCCAGGCGCGTGTTGAAGATGTCCGCGATCCGTTTGTACGCGCGGTACTGGAGCAGCCGCGCGAACAGCAGGTCCCGGGCCTCCAGCAGGGCCAGGTCGGCCTCGTCCTCCACCTGGGCGGCCGGCAGCAGCCGGGCCGCCTTCAGGTCGAGGAGGGTCGCCGCGACGACGAGGAACTCGGTCGTCTCGTCGAGATCCCAGTCCGGGCCCATCGCGCGGATGTGCGCCATGAACTCGTCGGTGACCTTGGACAGCGCCACTTCGGTGACATCGAGCTTGTGCTTGGAGATGAGCTGGAGCAGCAGATCGAAGGGCCCCTCGAAATTCGAGAGCCGCACCTTGAAGACCCCGTCCGCGGCGTCGGCGGAAGCGGGGCCGGATCCCTCCCCGGGCGGCGCGGAGGGCCCGGCGGGGGCTCCAGGCGTCCCGGAGGGCTCGGCCGCGGTCTCTGGCCCGACCGGCCCCCCGGCGCCCTCACGGGGCGCCTGGGAGGGCTCACGGGGGCTCTTCCGGGGTTCGGCCGACGGCCCGGACGGCGGTTCGACGGGCGGGGCGATCGGGGGTCCGGCCGGCGGTCCGGTCGGCTCGGGCGGTGCCTCGACCGGTCCTGGCGCGGTGCCGGGACCGCGCCCCAGTGCACGCCGACGGCCGCCGGGGGCGGCTGACGGAGGCGGGACGTTCGAGGTCATAGCCGTCGAAGGCTACCTCTACCGCCCGCGCAGTCGCCGTACGAGAATGCTCGCGTCCCCGCGGGACTCCAGGTCCGCCAGGACCACGGCGACCGCCTCACGGACGATCCGCCCGCGGTCTACGGCGAGACCGTGCTCACCGCGGAGCACCAGACGCGCGTGTTCGAGGTCCATCAGCTCCTCCGCGGACACGTACACGGTGATCTTCTCGTCGTGCCGCTCCCGCCCGCTGGGCCGGCGGTTCGCGGCGCGCCCCCGCTTACGGGACGACTGCACGGACGTGGAAGGAGCGCCAGAACCTTCCTGCGCCGGCCGGCCGCGCACCGAACGGTCCGGCGCGCCGCCCCGGCTGCGCGACTCCCCCGCGTCGGACGGCTCGGCGTGGGTGGCGACGTGTTCGTCGCCCTCACCGTCACCGCCCTGGACGGGCACCGACTGCGGCGCGTCCTCCCCGGCCGCCGCGTCGCTCTCGCCGGCCGGGGCCGGCACCCGGGCCTCGCCGTTGGTCCGGCGGGTGGGGCTGGATGACTGGAGCGCCATGCCCCCGGTGGTACGGAACAGTTCGTCGGCCCCCGGCAGACTCACTCGGCGTGACACCGGGCGAGCACCTCCCTGGCGAGCTGGCGATAGGCGGCGGCACCGACGGAGTTGGAGGCGTACGTGGTGATCGGCTCACCGGCGACCGTGGTCTCCGGGAAGCGGACGGTCCGGCCGATCACGGTGTGGTAGACGTGCTCGTCGAAGGCCTCGACCACGCGCGCGAGCACCTCACGGCTGTGCACCGTGCGGGAGTCGTACATCGTGGCGAGGATGCCGTCGAGCTCCAGGTCGGGGTTGAGCCGTTCCTGGACCTTCTCGATCGTCTCGGTGAGCAGCGCTACACCGCGCAGCGCGAAGAACTCGCACTCCAGCGGCACGATCACCTTGTGGGCCGCCGTCAGCGCGTTCACGGTGAGCAGGCCGAGCGAGGGCTGACAGTCGATCACGATGTAGTCGTAGTCGGCCAGCAGTGGCTTCAGGGCGCGCTGCAGCGTGGACTCGCGCGCGACCTCGCTCACGAGCTGCACCTCGGCGGCGGACAGGTCGATGTTGCTGGGCAGCAGGTCCATGTTCGGGACCGCCGTCTTCAGGAGCACCTCGTCGGCCGCCATGCCCCGCTCCATGAGCAGGTTGTAGACGGTGAGGTCGAGCTCCATCGGGTTGACGCCGAGTCCCACGGACAGCGCGCCCTGCGGGTCGAAGTCGACGAGCAGTACCCGGCGTCCGTACTCCGCGAGCGCGGCACCCAGGTTGATGGTCGACGTGGTCTTGCCCACGCCGCCCTTCTGGTTGCACATCGCGATGATCGTCGCGGGGCCGTGACTGGTCAGCGGACCCGGGATCGGGAAGTAGGGCAGCGGGCGCCCTGTCGGGCCGATGCGCTCACGGCGCTGACGGGCCGCGTCGGGCGCGAGCGTCGCCGCGTACTCCGGATCGGGCTCGTACTCGGCGTCGGGGTCGTAGAAGTGCCCCTCGGGCAGTTCGTCGTAGTCGGCGAAGTGGGTGCGGTTCCCGCCACTTCCGTTGCCGGCCATGGCGTTCACGTGATGGCCATCCATGCTCGGGTGTGCTGTCTGAGTCATCCGGGGACTCTGGTGGGCTGCGAAGGTGCGGACAGCGACGGAGCCGACAGCCTCGAGCCCCTTGGGGCTCTGGCCCCGCGCCGGCATTCCTGGTTGACCACCCCCGGGAGTAAATGTCGACTCATTCACAAGTCGTCTTACCTCCTTGGTGACCAGGGAACTTCTCGATAGGTCAGCGTGGCACCATGCCGACGATTGGCGACTCTATGGCGTGTCACCGCTCCGCAGCAACACAATCCGCCGGACCCGACCCGATGTGTCGGCAACCGAACACCCCTCTGTCAAGGGCGTAAGGCCGTCGCACGGCAGGTTTCACCGGTGTGCGAATCGGTTGAAGAGTTACGTTCGTGCCGAGTTGAACGAGTGTCGCAAAGTGAGCCGACACACACCCGGCCGGACCTTGTCGTGCAAGGTCCGGCCGGGTGAGCGGTGTTGACGACCGTGTTGACGTATCGCCTTTTGTCGACGCCGAGTCGACCTAAAATGTCGACTAATTGAGCCATCGGCAAACTCAGCCGAGCAGGCTCTCCAGCGCGACGTGCTCCAGCCCGTGCGCCTCGGCGACCTCGCGGTAAACAACCTTGCCGTCATGGGTGTTGAGACCCTTGGCCAGCGCGTTGTCACGGCGCAGCGCCTCGGTCCAGCCCCGGTCGGCGAGCTCGACGATGTACGGCAGCGTGGCGTTCGTCAGCGCGTACGTCGAGGTGTTGGGGACCGCGCCGGGCATGTTGGCGACGCAGTAGAACACCGAGTTGTGGACCGGGAAGGTCGGCTCGGCGTGCGTGGTGGGGCGCGAGTCCTCGAAGCAGCCGCCCTGGTCGATCGCGATGTCGACCAGGACACTGCCCGGCTTCATCCGGGAGACGAGCTCGTTGGTGACCAGCTTCGGCGCCTTGGCGCCGGGGATCAGCACGGCACCGATCACGAGGTCGGCCTCGAGGCAGGCCTTCTCCAGCTCGAAGGAGTTGGACATGACGGCCTTGACCTTCGTGCCGAAGATCTTGTCGGCCTCGCGCAGCTTGTTGATGTCGCGGTCGAGGAGCGTCACCTCGAAGCCCATGCCGATGGCGATCTGCGCGGCGTTCCAGCCGGAGACACCGCCGCCGATCACGACGGCCTTGGCCGGCAGCACGCCCGGGACACCGCCGGGCAGGACACCGCGGCCGCCGTTGGCGCGCATCAGGTGATAGGCGCCGACCTGCGGGGCGAGGCGGCCCGCGACCTCGGACATCGGGGCGAGCAGCGGCAGGGCGCGGCTGGGCAGCTCGACGGTCTCGTAGGCGATCGCCGTGGTGCCGGACTCCAGGAGCGCGTCCGTGCACTCCCTGGAAGCGGCCAGGTGCAGGTAGGTGAAGAGCGTCTGGTCCTTGCGGAGGCGGTGGTACTCCTCCGCGATGGGCTCCTTGACCTTCAGCAGCAGGTCGGCGGTGGCCCAGACCTCGTCGGCGGTGGGCAGGATCTGCGCGCCGGCGGAGACGTACTCCTCGTCCGTGATCGAGGAGCCGACACCGGCGCTCTGCTCGACGAAGACCTGGTGGCCGTGGCGCACGAGCTCGTGCACACCGGCGGGGGTGATGGCCACCCGGAACTCGTTGTTCTTGACCTCGCGGGGGATGCCGACCTTCACGTCGATCACGGTCCTTGACTCAGAGGGCTCTGGGGGATGCATGCCGAGGCGATGCAAGCCAGGCAATGCATGTCATACCCGACGTACAGGAGCACACCGGGAGACACCACGGAAGAACGCGGCGGAGCCAGTCTAATGAAGGGATTCCCTCTGTCTAGCCTTTCAATGCATCAACCTTCAGCGGATGCACTGCGGATTTCGTAGGCATTACCGTCGCATTCCGAGTCGGATGTGCTCTCCGGGAGCTCCTCTCCCAGCATGCGCTCGGCCGCCGCTCGGTGCAGCCGGGCGGCCGCCGGGTCGCCGAGCCGGTCCAGGGTGTCGGCCAGCCTGACCTGGAGCGCGGCCTGCAGGCGTACGTCGTCCGCGCGGCGCGCCCACTCCACGGCCTCCTGGCAGGTGCGCAGCGACTCCTCGGGCCGTCCGGCGTACTCCTGGACCCGGGCCATCTCGCTCAACGCCCTTGCCTGGGAGGCGACATCACCGTTCTTGCGGTGCCAGGCGACCGCGGCGCGCCAGTTGACCTGAGCCTCGCCGTAGCGGCCCGCGTAGGTGTGCGCGGTGGCGATGCGCCCGTACAGCCGGGCGGCGTCCACGCGCTCGTCCCGCGCGAGCCGCTGGGCGAGTGCCCTGCCGTACCAGTCGGCGGCCCGGTCGTGGTCCCCGAGTTCCTGGTGGGCACCGCCTACGGATTCCATCGCGCGGCCGGTCGCGTACGGGTCGTTCGCCTCGCGTCCGGCGTCGAGCGCTGCCCGGTAGCGGGCGAGGGCGTCGGTCTTCCGGCCGGTCTGCGCGTCCAGGTCGGCGAGATTGAGCAGCGCCGCCGCCTTCTCGCGGGGCAGGTTCCGGCGTTCGGCGACGTCCAGGACGAGCCGGTGGACGCCGTACAGATCGGGCGCCGCGGCCCGGGTGCCGAAATGAGCCGCCATCGCGCGGACCAGGGCGGCCATCAGCCGTCGGGCGAGCGTGTCCAGTTCCCCGTCGGCGACCGCCAGCCGGGCGGAGGCGAGCAGCGCTGGCCGGCGCACGCGCAGCCAGTCCTCGGCCGCCCTGGGGCTGGCGAACCGCAGGGCGCGCGGCATGCCGGCGAGCTTCTCCCGGGCGGGCGAGCTGTCGGTCTCGGTGATGGCGCGGCAGGACACCAGGAGCCGTACGGTCCGCTCCAGCATCCGGGCGCGGGCGAGCTGCACCTCGGCGGGCCGGTCATGCGTGTCGACGAGCGCGCGGAGCAGCGGGTGGAGGCAGCCGGGGACCTCGTACTGCGGCAGCGGCGAGGAAACCTCCCGCACCAGGCCGAGGCCGACGAACTCGTCCAGCGCGGTGTGCGCCGCCTGGACCGAGCAGCCGGCCAGCGCGGAGGCGGTGTGCGGGTCGACGAGGCCCGCGGGGGCGAGCGACAGCAGCCGCAGTATCCGCGCGGCGGTGCCCGGCAGGGAGGTGTACGAGAGCCGGAAGACGCGTTCCAGCGGTGTGCCGTCCTCGCCCTCGGTGCGCAGGTGCTTGGCGAGGTCGGCGACGGCGGAGGCGGGACGCGCGGCGAGCCAGCCGCCGGCCAGCACCAGGGCGGTCGGCTGACCCGCGCACAGCTCGACCAGCCCTTCGGCGGCGAGCGGGTCGACGGTGATGCGCACCGAGCCGGTGAAGTGGCCGAGGAGTTCGAGGGCGGACTTGGTGTCCAGGCCGCCCAGGGTGCAGGGGCGGACGTCCGCGATGCCGGTCAGCGGCCCGCCGGAGACGGCGACGACCAGGCAGTCCGGGGAGTCGGGCAGCAGCGCGTCGACCTGCTCGGCGTCGGCCGCGTCGTCGAGCAGGAGCACCGCCCGGCGGATCGCGAGGGCCTCGCGCAGCCGCTCGCCGAGGTCGTCGGCGCGGGCTCCGGGGGGTGCGGTCAGGCCGAGGGCGGTGAGCAGGTCGCGCGCGGTGGCCTCGGTGGGCACCGGTGTGCCGCCGGGTTCGGTGAGCCGGGCGCGCAGGAGGCCGTCGGGGTAACTCTCGGCGACCTGCTCGGCGAGCCGGCCGGCGAGCGCGCTGCGGCCGGAGCCGGGCTTGCCGGCGATGAGGAGCACCCGTGCCCGCGGGGCCTTGCGGCCGGCGATGGTGTCGAGGCCCGCGCGCTCGATGTCCGCCCGGAGTTCCTTCAACTCTCTTGTGCGGCCCAGGAACTGACTCTCCGTAGGAGGGGACCCGGCAGCCGGGGGCTGCCCCTGGGACGACACCTTGGTGCCGCCGTCGTCCACCACCTGATCCGCCACGGGCCACGCTCCCGTTCCACTGCACGCGCAAGCCCGCCGGGACTCCGGTGCGGGCGTTTTCCAGAGCCTAGTTCACGCTCTGCGACGATCCGGGCGGAGCGTGGCGGCGGCGTCCCCCGATCGGATCAGGCGATCGTAGGACCGGCATCCCCGGATGGGCGTACCCCGCTCCCCGGATGGGCGTACCCGGACTCCCCGGGCGGGTACGCCCGTACTCCTCGGACGGGCGTACCCGGCCCGTCCGAGGCGGGTTCCGGGTCGGTGCGCGGCCTCCCCGGAGGCGACGTCAGGCTTCGAAGGGGCGGGCGGGCCAGGGTGCCTCGGCCGGGCGCAGGGCGTCGAGTCCGTCGCCCTGCCGTGCGGCGAGAAGCGAGAGAACGCCCACGACCAGGCAGTTGTTGTGCAGGTCGCCGGCGAGCACACCGCCGACGAGTTCATAGAGGGGGACGCGGGCCAGCTCCATGTCGGCCTCCTCGTCCTCGACCTCGAACCGCTCGCCCTCCGCCTGGGAGAGGCCGGTGGCCAGGAAGATGCGGATGGCCTCGTCGCAGCCGCCGGGGGTGGTGTACACGTCGGTCAGCACTCGCCAGGTCTCCGCCTTGACGTGCGCCTCCTCATAGAGCTCGCGCCGGGCGGCGTGCAGCGGGTTCTCGCCGGGGATGTCGAGCAGGCCCGCCGGGATCTCCCACAGCTTGTGGCGCACGGGGTGGCGGTACTGGCGCAGGACCAGGACACGGTCCTCCTCGTCCAGGGCGAGCACGGCCACGGAGCCCGGGTGGACCTGGTAGTCCCGGCGGACGACGGATCCGTCGGGCATGACCACGTCGTCGGTGCGCACCGAGGTCTTGTTGCCCTTGAAGGGGGTCTCGGTCGCCCGGACCTCCCACTCCTCGGGGGTGTCCTTGATCGTCATGGCCTGTCCTCCCACACGCAAAAAGAGTCCGGTCCCGTGACGGAACCGGGGCACGCGCCCGCGGGAACTCCCGCGGACCCGCACCCCGGTCACCGTACAACCTGGTGTTACTTGGCCCTACTTGCCCGTCTTGCGCGCCACCGCGGCCTTGACCAGGCCCGCGAAGAGCGGGTGCGGCCGGGTCGGGCGGGAGCGCAGCTCGGGGTGCGCCTGCGTCGCGACCAGGTACGGGTGGACATCGCGCGGGTACTCGACGTACTCGACGAGCTTGCCGTCCGGGGAGGTGCCGGAGAACTGCAGACCGGCCTTCTTCTCCAGCTCGGCGCGGTAGGCGTTGTTCACCTCGTAGCGGTGACGGTGGCGCTCCTCGACGTACTCCTTGCCGTCGTACACCTCGCGCACGATCGAGCCCTCGGCGAGCTTGGCCGGGTACATGCCCAGGCGCATGGTGCCGCCCATGTCGCCCTCGCCCGCCACGATGTCGAGCTGCTCGGCCATCGTGGAGATGACCGGGTGGCCGGTGCCGGAGTCGAACTCGGTGGAGTTGGCGTCGGGGATGTCGGCCAGGTTCCGCGCGGCCTCGATCACGATGCACTGCAGGCCGAGGCACAGACCGAGCAGCGGGATCTTGTTCTCGCGGGCGTACTGGATCGCGCCGACCTTGCCGGAGACGCCGCGGTCGCCGAAGCCGCCGGGGATACAGATCGCGTCGACGTCGCCGAGCTGCTTGGCCGCGCCCGCGGGGGTCTTGCAGTCGTCCGATGCGACCCACTTGATCGTGACGCGGGCCTTGTTGGCGAAACCGCCGGCGCGCAGCGCCTCGGTGACCGAGAGGTAGGCGTCGGGCAGGTCGATGTACTTGCCGACGAGCGCCATGCTGATCTCGTGGACCGGGTTGTGGACGCGGTCGAGCAGGTCCTCCCAGACCCTCCAGTCCACGTCACGGAACGGCAGGTCCAGCTTGCGGACGACGTAGGCGTCCAGACCCTCGGTGTGCAGGACCTTCGGGATGTCGTAGATCGACGGGGCGTCGATCGCCGCGACCACGGCGGCCTCGTCGACGTCGCACATCAG
Source organism: Streptomyces sp. NPDC059371 (assembly GCF_042751995.1). Taxonomy (NCBI): domain Bacteria; kingdom Bacillati; phylum Actinomycetota; class Actinomycetes; order Kitasatosporales; family Streptomycetaceae; genus Streptomyces; species Streptomyces sp. NPDC059371. The sequence continues at coordinate 26,696 of NZ_JBHYXD010000073.1, forward strand.
CGAGATCTTGCGCTTGATGGCGATGGGGACCTCGCGGTCGGCCCGCAACACGATCGCGTCCGGCTGGATACCGATGTTGCGCAGCGCCGCGACCGAGTGCTGCGTCGGCTTGGTCTTCAGCTCGCCGGACGGGCCGATGTAGGGCAGGAGCGAGATGTGCACGACGAACACGTTGTCGCGGCCGACCTCGTGACGGACCTGGCGGACCGTCTCCAGGAAGGGCAGCGACTCGATGTCGCCGACCGTGCCGCCGACCTCGGTGATGACGACGTCGACGTCGTCGGCCGCCATGCGGCGGATGCGGTGCTTGATCTCGTTGGTGATGTGCGGGATGACCTGCACGGTGTCACCCAGGTACTCGCCGCGCCGCTCCTTGGCGATGACGGTGGAGTACACCTGACCGGTGGTCACGTTGGCCGAGCCGTCCAGGTCCACGTCGAGGAAACGCTCGTAGTGCCCGATGTCCAGGTCCGTCTCGGCGCCGTCGTTGGTGACGAACACCTCGCCGTGCTGGAACGGGTTCATGGTGCCCGGGTCGACGTTCAGGTACGGGTCGAGCTTCTGCATGGTGACGCGCAGACCCCGCGCCTTGAGCAGCGCGCCCAGGCTGGAGGCGGTCAGTCCCTTGCCGAGGGACGAAGCGACACCCCCGGTGACGAAGATGTGCTTGGTCGTCGTGGCTGTGCTGTTTCGAAAAGCACTGGGCGGCATGGCCAAGAGGGGGCTCCCGTGGTCGGTCTGGGGTGCGTGCCGGCGTGGGGCCCGGAGATTTCCGGGGGTTGCCGTCGCTGCGGTTCGGGGGTTTCTTGCCCACCGGTCCACGGGCTACCAGGGTATCAGCGACCGGACGAGGCCGCTTCCGGCCACGCTCCGCGCACGCCCGTGCACCCGGTCGGGCACACCCGGGCACCCGGCCGGGCACACACCTCACACACCGCTCACTCGATCGGCGCAGCCGGGTTGTCCGGAGCGGCACGCGGATCTTCCACGTGCGTCGTATCCTGCTCGGACACTCGCTGCCGAGCCCCTCCGGCACACGGCACCATCCCGCACGTAACCGGAACAAAGAGGGCCTGTCAGTTCGTTTCGAAACGACAATCGCATCGCCCATCGCACCGACAACCGGCGTTTCGCAGCGACGCACGGCGGACGTCCCCCATCATCGACGTTCCGCAGTTACCGACTCCCATTGCCTACTGTTTTGCAGTACCTACGTTCCCTTTGACCGCAAGAGCGACCGCCCCGCGCAGGGGCGCCGTGGCCGTTCGACTGGAGATGCACGTGGCCGGGCGCATCGAGGACTACGCACTCATCGGAGACATGCAGACAGCCGCGCTGGTCTGCCGGGACGGCACAGTCGACTGGCTGTGCCTGCCCCGCTTCGACTCCCATGCCATCTTCGCGGGACTGCTCGGCACGGAGGATCACGGCTTCTGGCGGCTCGGTCCCGCGCACGCGGCCGACGCGCAGCCGCCCGCGGCCTCGCGCCGCCGGTACCGCGGCGACTCGCTGATCCTCGAGTCCGAGTGGGACACACCGCGGGGCACGGTCCGGGTGACCGATTTCATGCCGCCGCGTGACGGCGCGCCCCAGCTCATCCGGATCGTCGAGGGCGTCAGCGGCCGGGTGCCGATGCGCTCCACGCTGCGCATGCGGTTCTCCTACGGCCGCGTCGTGCCCTGGGTGCGCCGGCACGAGGGGCGCACGGTCGCGGTCGCCGGACCCGACTCGGTCTGGTTCGACACGGACTGTCAGACGTACGGCAAGGACCTGACCACCTACGCCGACTTCACCGTGGCGCCGGGCGAGCGCATCGCCTTCACCGTGTCGTGGGAGCCCTCGCACAAGCAGCCCCCTCCGCTGCCCGAGCCGGAGCAGTCGCTGGAGGCGACCGAGGAGTTCTGGCGCGACTGGGTCGACCAGTGCACGTACCACGGCCCCTACCGCGAGGCCGTCGTCCGCTCCCTGATCACGCTGAAGGCCCTCACGTACGCGCCCACGGGCGGCATCGTCGCCGCGCCCACCACCTCCCTCCCGGAGGAGATCGGCGGCGTACGCAACTGGGACTACCGCTACACCTGGCTGCGCGACGCGGCCATCACCCTCTCCTCGCTGCTGCGCACCGGCTACCGCGAGGAGGCCCGCGCCTGGCGCGAGTGGCTGCTGCGCGCGGTCGCCGGCGACCCGGAGAACCTCCAGATCATGTACGGCATCGCGGGCGAACGGGAGTTGGGCGAAGCCGAGCTCGACTGGCTTCCCGGGTACGAGAATTCGGCGCCGGTCCGGGTCGGCAACGGCGCCGCGCACCAGCTCCAGCTCGACGTCTACGGCGAGGTCACCGAGGCCCTGCACCTGGCCCACATGACGGGCCTGTCCCGCAACGACTACGCCTCGCTCCTCCAGTTGAAGCTGATCCGCTACCTGGAGACCCACTGGGACCAGCCGGACGAGGGCATCTGGGAAGTCCGGGGCCCGCGGCGGCACTTCGTGCACTCCAAGGTGATGGCCTGGGTCGCCGTCGACCGCACCATCAAGCTCATCGAGTCCGGGGACGCGCACGGCCCCCTGGAGAAATGGCGCGAACTGCGCGACGACATCCACCGGGACGTGTGCGAGAAGGGCTACGACCAGGAGCGGAACACCTTCACACAGTCCTACGGCTCCAAGGAACTCGACGCCTCGCTGCTGCTCATCCCGCAGATGGGCTTCCTGCCGCCGGACGACAAGCGCGTGATCGGCACCATCGAGGCGATCCAGCGCGAGCTGTCCACCTCCGACGGTTTCATCCTGCGCTACCCGACCTCCGGCGAACACGCGGGCGTGGACGGCCTGGAGGGCGACGAGGGCGCCTTCCTCGCCTGCTCGTTCTGGATGGCCGACGACCTCGCGATGATCGGCCGGGTCGACGAGGCGCGCAAGCTCTTCGAGCGCCTGCTGGCCCTGCGCAACGACCTCGGTCTGCTGGCCGAGGAGTGGGACCCGCGCCTCCAGCGCCAGGTCGGGAACTTCCCGCAGGCCTTCAGCCACGTTCCCCTCATCGACACGGCCCTGCGGCTGACGGCGAGCGGGGCGTACGGCGGCTGAACCGCACCGCGCCGGGCGCGCCGGGGGCCTCCCCGACGCGCCCGATGCGCCGCGCCCGCCTAGCCTTGGAGAGGTCCTGTCCCCTCATGGAAGGGGGCGGCTTCCATGGCTCCCCTTTCGAAGGCCGGCGCGGCACTGACCGCACTCCGCGCGGGTCTCTCCGGTGATGTGGTCACCCCTGACGATCCGGGGTACGACGAGGCCCGGACGATCTTCAACGCGATGATCGACCGGCGGCCCGCCGTGATCGCGCAGTGCGAGGGTGAGGCCGATGTGACACGCGCGGTGCGCTTCGCGCGTGATCTGGATCTGCCGATCGCCGTACGCGGGGGCGGTCACAGCGTCTCCGGCATGTCGCTCAACGACGGCGGTCTCGTCATCGATCTCAGCCGCATGCACGCGGTCACCGTCCACCCCGGGTCCGAGACGGTCCGGGTCGAGGGCGGAGCCCTGATGAGCCATCTCGACCGGGCCACCCAGCCGTACGGCCTCGCGACCACCGGCGGCCGTGTCTCGACGACCGGCGTCGGCGGCTTCGTCCTCGGCGGCGGCAGCGGCTGGCTGGACCGGTCGATGGGCCTCGCCGTGGACAATCTGCTGGGCGTCGAGCTGGTGGCCGCCGACGGCTCGCCGGTACGCGCCACCGACCAGGAGAACCCGGAGCTGTTCTGGGCCCTGCACGGCGGCGGCGGGAACTTCGGGGTCGCCACCGCGCTGACCCTCAAGCTGCACCCGCTGCCCGAGTTCTCGATCGCCCTGGTGATGTTCCGGCCGGACGCCGGCCCCGACGTCGTCCGCGTCTACCGCGAGATCATCGCGAACGGGCCGCCGGAGGCCGGCGGCGGCGTCCTCTACCTGACCGCCCCGCCCGAGGAGTTCATGCCCGAGCATCTGGTCGGCAAGCGGCTGTGCGGCGCCCTCGTGGCGTACGCGGGCGGCGAGGAGGACATGCGCAAGGTCGCGCAGCCACTGCTGGCGCTGCCGCACGAGGTCGAGATCGTCACCGCCCTGCCCTACCCCGACTTCAATTCCATGCTCGACGACCCGCCCGGCATGCGGAACTACTGGTCGGCGCAATACGTCACCGGCGCGCCCGACGACTTCGTGGACGTCTTCTGCGCCCTCGGCGAGGCCATGCCCGTCCCCACCGGCACCCAGCACGTGCTGTTCCCGCAGGGCGGCGCCATCGCCGCCGGACCGTCCCGGTTCCCGGTCCCCTACCGCGACGCGCCGTGGGCCGTGCACCCGTTCGGGATCTGGGAGGACCCTGCCGACGACGAGCGGTGCGTCGACTGGGTCAGGAAGGTCCGCGAGGACGTCCGGCCGTGGAGCACCGGCGCGGTCTACCTGAACTTCATCGGGGACGAGGGCACGGACCGCGTCACGGCGGGCCTCGGTGAGGACAACCTCCGGCGACTGGCCGCGGTGAAGGCCGAGTACGACCCGGACAACGTCTTCCGCTTCAACCACAACATCGCCCCGGTACCGGCCACCGCCTGACCTCGGCACTCACCCCGGACACCGCCCGCGGCGGCGCCGGCCGTGGTCCGTCACGGCCCGGAGATGCCCCCGGAAGCCGTCCGCGGGTAGCGTCCGCTCCATGGACAGCCGTTACGACACCCAGGGCGCCGGAATCACCGTGCAGCGGGCCCTCGAGCTGCCCGGACTGCGCAGCGGGCTGCCGGAGATCATCGCGGGGGCCGACCGGCTGCACCGGACCGTGCGCTGGGTGCACGCGGGCGAGGTCCCGAACATCGCCTCGCTGCTCAAGGGCGGCGAACTGCTGCTGACCACGGGCTACGGTCTCGGCACCCGCCCCGCCGACCAGCGCGCGTTCGTCCGCACGCTCGCCGAGCGCGGGATCGCCGCGCTCGTCGTGGAACTCGGCCCGCGCTTCACCCGGCTGCCCGCCGCGCTGGTGGAGACGGCGCGCTCCACCGGTCTGCCGCTGGTCCAGTTGCACCGCGAGGTGCCCTTCGTGACGGTCACGGAGGAGATCCACACCGAGATCGTCAACGGCCACTACGCACTGCTCCAGCAGGCCGAGGAAGTGCACCGGCGCTGTACCGAGGCCCTGCTCGGCGGCGGCGGAGTACCCCAGGTCCTGCGCATTCTGGCCGACTTCAGCGGCAACCCGGTCTTCCTGGAGAGCGCCGACGGACAGCTCCTGTACGCCGCCGGGGCCGGCTCCGCGGGCGCCGATCCGCTCCAGGTCTGGGAGGGGCTGCGCGGCCAGCACAAGGAGGAGCCGCCCGCGGGAACCACCCTGGTGGACGTGCCGGGCGGCGGCCCCGGCACCGGCTCCGTACGGGCCCGTCTGGTGCTGCTGCCCGTCGGCGCGCCGGTCGCCCCGGTGCACCGGATCGCCGCGGAGCGGGCCGCCGGCATCCTGGCCGTCGTGTTGATGCAGGCCCGCCAGGAGGAGGAACTCGCGGCGCGGGGGCGCGGCGACTTCCTGACCGACCTCGCCGAGGGCCGTATCGAGGCCGAGGACGCGCCGGCGCAGGCCCGCGTCCTCGGGTTCAAGCCCGGCGCCGGTCCGCTCCTGCCGGTCGTGATGCGGCTCGCCGACGGCCTCGCGCCCGGCGGCGGCTGGGCGGTCCTGGCCCGCGCCGTCGCGGAGGAACTGGCCTCGGTGGGCGTCCCGGTCCTGCTGGGCGTCCGTCCCGTCGAGGGGCGGGTCCCGCTGCTCCTCGGCCTGCGGTCGGAGTCGGAGCGGGCTGCCGTCGCGGACCGCGTCGCGGCCGCGCTGCGCGCCGGGGTGGAACGGGCCGGCATGCAGCGGCCCGGCGCACAGCCGCCGGTGGTGGTCGTCGGGGTGGCCGGGGGCTGGGCGGCCGCGTCGGCGGGCCTGCGGCACGCGGCGGAGACGGCGACGGCCGCGCAGGGCCTGTCGGACCGGCCCTGGTACGACGCCCGCCGGCTGGACATCGACCTGCTGCTGTGGCGACTGCGTGAGCATCCCGACCTGGCCGCGTTCGTGGAGCGCGCGATCGGCCCGCTCCGGGACCACGACGTCCGCTCGAAACCGCCTCTTCTGCCCACCCTGCAGACGTACTTGGCGCACGCGGGCCGCAAGGCGGAGACCGCCCGCGAACTGCATCTCAACCGGCAGACCCTGTACAACCGCCTCGCCAGGATCGGCGAGTTGCTGGGCATGGACCTGGACGACCCGCAGACCGTACTGGCGTTGAGCCTGGCGCTGCGGGCCCGCAGACACGTTCCCTGAGGGCCGCCCGCCGCTTCGGCGCCGGTCAGGCCAGCGGCCGGAACCGGGTGAACTCGTCGTAGACGCTGAGCACTTGGGCGACCGTCTCGTCCTCGGTCGGCCACGTGGCGGCCTGCCGGGCGCCCTTCTCCCGCAGTGCCTCCTGACGCTCCGGATCGGCGAGCACGCGTACGACGGCGTCGGCGAACGCCTTCGCGTTGCCGTACGGGACGAGTTCGGCCGCGTCGCCGACCATCTCGGGGATGCCCCCGACCGCCGTGGCGACGAGCGGGACGCGCGCGTGCAGGGCCTCCTGCGCCAGCACCGAGCGCGACTCCCATCTGCTGGGCAGCAGCACGACGTCGGCGGCCGCCAGGAGTTCTACGACGTCCTCGCGCCGCCCGATGAGCCGGACCGGCAGTTCCTCGTCCTCGATCCGGCGCTGGAGGACCGCGCGCAGCGGACCCTCCCCCGCGATCACCAGCAGCGGCATGGGATCGAGGCGGCACCATGCGCGCGAGGCGTCCAGGAGGGTGTGATAGCCGCGGTGCCGGTCGAGCGAGCCGACCGCGATGAGCAACGGGCGGTCGGTCGCGCCGAGTTCGGCCCGCGCCTTGTGGCGGAACCGGTCGGGTTCCACCGGCTCGACGGGCAGGCGCGGCGCCGGGAACGCGACGGCGGCGAGCCGCGCGTCGCGCGCGCCTCTCCTGCGGGCCCGGTCCACCAGGTCGGACGAGGTCCCGAGCACCACGGCGGCGGCCCTGGCGACCCGGCGTTCGACGAGCCGCAGGACATGGGCACGGGCGCCGTCCGCCTCCGAGCGGGTGTGCCAGGTGACGACGAGGGGAACACGGCGCCCGCTGAGCGCCAGTGCCGCCCGCAGCGCCGCGTGGATCCCGTGCGCGTGCACCAGATCGGCGTCCGCGCAGGCCGCCCGCAGCGCGGACACCGAGGCGGGGTCGCTGCTGCGGGGCACGGGCACGTGGTGCGCGCCGACGCCGGTGAATCCGTACACGCGGTCCGCCTCGGCGGGGGCGCAGACGGTGACCCGGACCCCCCGGGCGACCAGACCCGCGGCCAGCGACCGTACGTGCGCGCTGCTGCCCGCGCTTCCGCCGCCGAGCACCTGCACGGTGCGCAGCGGCGACTGGCCGTGCGCTGAGTGGCTGCTCACGTGGCTCACGTGGCCGGGGCTCCTGGTTCGGCGTCGGACGGTCACGAGGAAACGTACAGAAGGATCGTGCGGAGAAAGGGATACCGCACGTCGTGCACCGCGTACTACGCCAAGGATGCCAGGCCGTCCGGGCGTTCCGGCACCGCCATCACGACGAGGGCACGTCAGACAAGGCAACCCAGCAACGACGGTCACCCGCACGAGTGATGAATAGTCCATTCCGGGGAGGACCGAACCACTAGACCGAATAAGCCCCCTGGGCCCCGCGGGTCACCGGGCCTCCGGAAGGCGCCGGGCGTATCACGCGTCACCTCGGCACCGAAGACGCCCTCGCGCGCCGCACCGGCCGCGAAGGTGCACCCGCGCACCGCACGGCGCACCCCGGCCACCGCACTCCCCCGCCCCACCCGACGGTGCAGCCCCTCCGCACGGGCCAGATTCAGCCCCTCCGGCCGACCCTCTGCGCGGGGAGAACTCAGCCCCTCCGGCCGACCCTTTGCGCGGGGAGAACTCAGCCCCTCCGGCGTTTGAGGAGCGGGGTCTGGGGCGGAGCCCCGGGTACGGGACGGGCAGGGGCGGAGGGGGCGAGAAGAGCTGGAGGAGGCAGACCCGCCCCGGCGAGGGAGTGCAGGCTCAGCCCGCCGGGGAAAAGACCGCCGCTAGGCGTCCGCGCGAGCCGCCGCCAGCAGTTCCTCCGCGTGGGCCCGGGCCGTCTCGGAGTCCTCCTGACCGGCGAGCATCCGGGACAGCTCGCGGATGCGCTCCTCGCCCTCCAGCACCTTCACGCCGGACCGGGTCACCGAGCCGTCGTTGGTCTTCTCGACCAGGAGCTGCCGGTCGGCGAAGGCGGCCACCTGCGGCAGGTGCGTCACGACGACGACCTGCGCGCTCTTGGCGAGCTTCGCCAGCCGGCGCCCGATCTCGACCGCGGCCTTGCCGCCGACGCCCGCGTCGACCTCGTCGAAGAGATACGTCGGCACGGGGTCGGTCCCGGCGAACACGACCTCGACGGCGAGCATCACGCGCGAGAGCTCGCCGCCGGACGCGCCCTTGGCGATGGGCCGCGGCGGCGCCCCGGGGTGCGGGGCGAGCAGGAGTTCCACCTCGTCGACGCCCGCCGGACCGTAGGTCACCGGGCGACCGCCGACCTCCACGCCCTCCGGGTCGTCGGTCTGGCGGATCTCGAAGGACACGCGCGCGTGCGGCATGGCGAGCGAGGCCAGCTCGGCGGTGACGGCGGCGGCGAACCGTTCGGCGGCCTCCGTACGGGCGTCCGTCAGGGCTTGGGCGAGACCGCCCAGTTCGCCGCGCAGCGCGTCCCGCTCGGCGGTCAGCTCGCCGGTCCGGTCGTCGTCGCCGTCGAGTTCGGTGAGCCGTTCGGCGCTCCGCTCGGCCCAGGCGATCACGGCGTCGATGTCCTGGCCGTACTTGCGGGTGAGCTGGGTGAGCGCGGCCCTGCGCTCCTCGACGGCCGACAGCCGCAGCGGGTCGGCGTCGAGGTCGTCGGCGTAGCCCGCGAGTTCGCCCGCGACGTCGCCCAGCAGGATGGCGATCTCGCCGATCCGCCCGGACAGCGTGGCGAGGGCCGAGTCGTGCGACCGTACGGCCTCCAGTGCCCGGTGGGCGCCCGCGACGAGCGTGGCCGCGTCGATGCCCTCCGGGTCCTCGGGGTTGCCCGCCAGCGCGGCGTGCGCGGCGGTCGCGGCGGATGCCAGCGCCTCCGCGTGACCGAGCCGCTCGGCCTCCGCCGCCAGCTCCGCGTCCTCGCCCGCGCGCGGCTCGACGGCCGCGATCTCGTCGAGTCCGAAGCGCAGCAGGTCGGCTTCCTGGGCCCGCTCCCGGGCACGCGTCGTGATCTCGTCCAGCTCGGCCGAGACGGCCCGCAGCCGGCGGTAGGCGCCCGCGTACTTGGCGAGCGGTACGGCGACCGCGTCACCCGCGTACCGGTCCAGGGCCTGCCGCTGCCGGGACTGCTTGAGCAGCCCCTGCTGGTCGGTCTGGCCGTGCACCGCGACGAGTTCGTCGGCGAGCTCGGCGAGCACGCCCACCGGCACCGAACGCCCGCCGAGATGCGCGCGTGAACGCCCCTCGGCCGAAACGGTACGGCTGATCAGCAGCATGCCGTCGTCGAGCTCGGCACCCGCCTCCTCGGCCCGTACGACGGCCGTCCCGCCCGCGGGCACGCTGATCCGCCCCTCCACGACCGCGCTCTTGGCGCCGATCCGCACGAGGGCCGGGTCCGCCCGCCCTCCCAGCAGCAGCCCGAGGCTGGTGACCACCATCGTCTTGCCCGCACCGGTCTCACCCGTCACGGCGGTGAAGCCCGGTGACAGCTCGACGACCGCGTCGTCGATGACTCCGAGCGACCGTATCCGCATCTCCTCCAACACGTCCCCGACCATACGAGGTTTTCCTCGCGCCGTGCGACGCCGCCCCCCGCAAAGAGAACCGAGCGTTACCTGACGGGGGTGATCTCGTTCGCCGACGGACCGTGTGGAGGCGGCTCGGCACCCGGGCGGAACCGGGGTGCCGCGCCTGTCACCGGGACCTGTCCTAGTGCGGTGCCCCGCGCCATCCGGAGACCGGCAGCGCGAACTTGGCGACGAGCCGGTCGGTGAAGGAGGCGTGGTGCAGCCGGGCCAGCCGCACGGGCACGGCCCCGCGGCGCACCTCGACCCGCGCGCCCGGCGGCAGCTCCACGGTCCGCCGCCCGTCGCACCACAGCACACCCGGCGGGACGTGCGGCAGCACCTCCACGGCGAGCACGGAGTCAGGTGAGGTCACCAGCGGCTTGGCGAACAGGGCGTGCGCGCTGATCGGCACCATCAGCAGCGCCTCGACCTCGGGCCAGACCACGGGCCCGCCCGCCGAGAAGGCGTACGCCGTCGACCCGGTCGGGGTCGCGCAGACGATCCCGTCGCAGCCGAACCCGGTGACGGGCCGCCCGTCGATCTCCAGCACCACTTCGAGGAGCTTCTCGGCGGAAACCTTCTGCACGGCCGCCTCGTTCAGCGCCCAGTCGGTGTGCACGATGTCGCCGTTGCGGTGCACGACGACGTCGACCGTCATGCGTTCCTCGACCTCGTAGGCCCTGGTGACGACCCGGTCGACGACCTTGTCCAGGTCGTCGCGCTCGGCCTCGGCGAGGAAGCCGACCCGCCCGAGGTTGACACCGAGCATCGGCACGCCAGAGGCGCGGGCGAACTCGGCGCCGCGCAGCAGCGTGCCGTCACCGCCGAGGACGATGAGCAGCTCGCAGCCGTCGAGGCACTGCGGAGTGGCCTCCTGGACCAGCTCCACCTCGTGGGGCAGCGGCAGATCGGCCGCCTCGGCCGCGAGGACCCGCACGCCGATCCCGGAGCGCAGCAGCCCCTGGACGACCAGTTCGGCGCTTCGGATGGCTGCCGGCCGCCCGGTGTGGGCCAGCAGGAAAACTGTACGAGCTCGGGTCTGTGTCAACGCGGCCCCTCCGCCACTGCACGGTCAACGTCGGCCGGGTCGAGTTCGGGTGCCCCGGCCCGCAGCCACAGAAAGTACTCGACGTTGCCCGACGGTCCGGGCAACGGGCTCGCTGTCACGCCGTTCACTCCGAGCCCCAGTTCCCGGGCTCGCCCCGCCACGCCGCGCACGGTCTCGGCGCGCAGCTCCGGACTGCGCACGACACCGCCGCTGCCCAGCCGGTCCTTCCCCACCTCGAACTGCGGCTTGACCATCATCACCAGGTCGGCATCCGGCGCCGTGCACCGCGCGAGGGCGGGCAGCACCAGTCCGAGCGGGATGAAGGACAGATCCCCGACAACAAGGTCCACGGGCTCCCCATCGATCGCCTCCAACGTCAACTCGCGTACGTTCGTACGGTCCTTGACGGTGACGCGTTCATCGCTCTGGAGAGACCAGGCGAGTTGTCCGTAACCGACGTCCACGGCGACGACATGGGCGGCGCCCGCGCGCAGCAGTACGTCGGTGAAGCCTCCGGTGGACGCGCCCGCGTCCAGTGCCCGCCGTCCCTCGACCTTCAGGCCCTGCGGCCCGAAGACGGCGAGCGCGCCGGCGAGCTTGTGTCCGCCGCGCGAGACGTAGTCGGGGTCGCTGTCGTCCTTGCTGACCACGATCGCCGCGGCGGTCTCGACCTGCGTGGCGGGCTTGGTCGCGAGGGTCTTGCCCACGCTGACCCGGCCCGCGGCGATGAGCTGTCCGGCGTGCTCGCGCGAGCGGGCGAGCTTCCTGCGGACCAGCTCGGCGTCGAGGCGGCGGCGTGCCACTCCTGCCACGTTCGGTTCAGCTCCTGCGGTCGTACGGCGATGGAAAGGTGTGCCCGGAAGACTCTCCGGGTGTCCCGAAGGCCCTTCGGAGGCCCGGAACGTTCTCCGGTGTCCCGAAGGATCTCATTGCGGGGCGGCGGCCGGGCGGCCGCCGGGAACCGGGGCTCCCGGGCGGACGTCGAGCGCGGTGAGCTCGTCGCGCAGCCCCCGGTGCACATCCTCGTACACCTCGAGGTGTCCGTCCGTGGCGAGGTGGTCGGCGTCGGCCAGCCGGTCGAGCCGGGCGTCGACGTCGGCGTGGCCCGTCGGGACACGCGGCACGTTCAGCGGGGTCGGCGCGGCGGGGTCGTACGCGGGTTCCGGTTCGGCCTCCGCGGCCGGGCCGGGCTCCTGCGCGGTGACCGCCTCGGGGAGCTCGCCCTCGGGGACTGAGTCGTTCATGCCCCGACGCTACCGCGAAGGGCTGCGGTACCGTCGATCACGATGGCGACGACTGAGGAGTGCCGCACCGCACTCGACAAGCTTTCGGACAACATGGCGGGCGCCGACGGGGACGTACGTGCCGCGGCGGCCCTGGACCGCTCGCTGAGCTGCCGTATCACCGACCTGGACATCACCTTCGTCGGCCGCCTCAGGGGCGGCCGTATCGAGGTGCTGGACACCCTCCAGGGCCCGCCCCCCGAGCGGGCCCAGATCCGCCTGACGATGAAGGGCGACGACCTGGTGTCGATGGTGAACGGCGAGCTGAACTTCGCCAGGGCCTGGGGCTCGGGCCGGGTGAAGCTGGAGGCGGGCCTGCGCGACCTGCTCCGGCTCAGGACGCTTCTGTAGCGGCCACGGCGGCGCGGACCCTGGCCTTGCGGGCCGCGGGCACCACGAGGGGCGTCCCGGTCTCGGGGTCGTCGATGACCTGGCAGCGCAGCCCGAAGACCTCCTCGACCAGTTCGGCCGTGACGATGTCGTTCGGGGCGCCCTCGGCGATGACCCGGCCGTCGCGCAGCGCGATCAGGTGGGTGGCGTAGCGGGCCGCGTGGTTGAGGTCGTGCAGTACGGCGACCAGGGTGCGGCCCTGCGTCTCGTGGAGCTCGGCGCACAGGTCGAGGACGTCGATCTGGTGCTGGATGTCGAGGTAGGTCGTCGGCTCGTCCAGCAGGAGCAGCGGGGTCTGCTGCGCGAGCGCCATCGCGATCCACACACGCTGACGCTGGCCGCCGGACAATTCGTCGACATAGCGATCGGCGAGTTCGGCGACCCCGGTCGAGGCCATCGACTCCTGGACCACCCGCTCGTCCTCCGGGGACCACTGGCGCAGCAGGCCCTGGTGGGGGTAGCGGCCCCGGCCCACGAGGTCGCCGACCGTGATCCCGTCCGGCGCGATCGACGACTGCGGCAGCAGCCCGAGGGTGCGCGCCACCTTCTTCGCGGGCATCGACTGGATCGCCTGTCCGTCGAGCAGGACCCGCCCGGCCGAGGGCTTCAGCATGCGCGACAGGGCGCGCAGCAGGGTGGACTTGCCGCAGGCGTTCGGGCCGACGATCACCGTGAAGGAGCGGTCGGGAATCTCCACCGACAGCTTCTCCGCGATGACACGCTGGTCGTAGGCGAGGGTGACGTCGTCGGCGGACAGGCGGTTCACGGTGCTCCTTGGGGTGTTCTCGTCCGCGGTCACGGGGGTGGCCTTCGCCGGGCCGCTCATATCCGGCCCGCCTTGCGTTCGGTGACCAGCAGCCACAGCAGGTAGATGCCGCCGAGGACGCCGGTGACCACCCCGACCGGCAGTTGGTCGGCGCCGAAGGCGCGCTGTGAGGCCCAGTCCGCGACGATGAGCAGGGTCGCGCCCATGCACATCGAGGCCATCAGGTTCGGTCCGGGCGAACGGGTGAGCCGCCGGGCGAGCTGCGGCGCGGTGAGCGCCACGAAACCGACCGGGCCCGCGGCGGCGGTGGCACCCGCGGTGAGCAGCACGGCGGCCACCATCAGCAGCAGCCGCGTCCGCTCGACGCTCACTCCGAGGGCGTACGACACGTCGTCGCCCATCTCCATCATCCGCAGCCCGCGCGCGTTGCCGAGGACGAGGGGGACGAGGACGGCGCACATGATGAGCAGCGGCCAGACCTGGGCCCAGTCCCGGCCGTTGAGGGAACCGGTCATCCACACGATGGCGCGGGCCGCGTCGACGAGGTCGGCCTTGGTGAGGAGGTAGCCGTTGACCGCCGTGACGACCGCGGAGACCCCGATGCCGACGAGGACGAGTCGATAGCCGTGCACGCCCCGCTTCCACGCGAGCAGATAGATGGCAACCCCGGTCAGCAGTCCCCCGACGAGCGCTCCGAGGGCGACCTCGGTCGCGCTGCCCGAGAACAGCACGATCATGATGAGCGCGCCGGCCGTGGCCCCCTGTCCGAGCCCGAGCACGTCGGGGCTGCCCAGCGGGTTGCGGGAGATCGACTGGAAGAGCGCTCCGGCCAGCCCGAGCAAGGCCCCCACCAGCAGCCCGACGAGGACGCGCGGCAGCCGCAGTTCGTTGACGATGAACTCCTGGCCGGGGCTGCCGTCGCCGGCCAGGGTCTTGAGCACGTCGCCGGCCGGGATCGGGAAGTCGCCGGTGCCGATGAGCACCACGCTCGCCGCGGCCGCGGCCACCAGGAGCAGGGCGACCACGGTGGCCATGCGGATGTCGAGCCGGACGGACAGGCCGCCGACGGTGCGGACGGCCCGGACACGGCGCGCGGGGAGTACCGGGACGCTCCGGTCGCGGGCGGTTCGGGTGCTTCGGACAGGTGGGGTCGTCACAGCTGCGCCGTCCTCCGTCGCCGTACGAGGAAGATGAAGACCGGACCGCCCACCACCGCGGTGACGATGCCGACCTGGAGCTCCGCCGGCCGGGCGACCATCCGCCCCAGGACATCGGCGCCGAGCAGCAGCACGGGCGACAGGACGGTGGCGTACGGCAGGATCCAGCGCAGGTCGGGCCCGGTGAAGGAGCGGACGGCGTGCGGGACCATGAGCCCGACGAACACGATCGGTCCGCAGGCGGCGGTCGCGGCGCCGCAGAGCACGGTCGCGGCGGCCATGGACAGCGCGCGGGTGCGGTTCAGGTTGGCGCCGAGCGCTCGGGCGGTGTCGTCGCCCATGGCCATCGCGTTCAGCGGCCGGGCGAGGGCCAGCGCGACGAGCGCGCCGACGCCGAGGAAGGGGGCCACCTGCTCGATCGTCGAGTCGGTCGCCGAGGCGAGCGAACCGACGGTCCAGAAGCGCATCTTGCCGAGCGCCGCGTCGTCCATGATCATCACGGCCTGCAGATAGCCGTACAGCGCGGCGCTGATCGCGGTTCCGGCGAGCGCGAGCCGCACCGGGGTCGCGCCCCGGCTGCCGCCCAGGAACCAGACCAGCGCTCCGACGGCCGCCGCGCCGAAGAAGGCGAACCAGACGTAGCCGCTCAGCGAGGTGACGCCGAAGTACGTGATCGCCGTGACGACGGCGGCGGAAGCGCCCGCGTTGATCCCCAGCAGACCGGGGTCGGCCAGCGGGTTGCGGGTCAGCGCCTGGAGAACGGCACCGGACAGTCCGAGCGCGGCGCCGACCAGCAGCCCGAGCACGGTGCGCGAGATCCGGTCACCGACGACGACGTCCGCGTACGTCCCCGTGTCGTGGAACAGGCCGTGCCACACCTGGGCCGGCGGCAGCGCTTTCGCGCCGATCGCGATACTCGCCAGCGCGACCAGTAGCAGGACACCCACGGATACGAGGAGTCCAAGAGTCCGTATCGCCCGGCGGCTTGGGGGCGCGGGGGCGGTTTCCGCGCGCTGTTCAGGAGGACTGTCGACCAACACGAGGTTAGGTTAGCCTACCCTCGCGTTGCGTTTGGAAGCGCCCGTACACCTGATCCCTTGCACCTGATCCCGCACCGAAGCCCAGGTCAGCCCTGTGCCGGCCCGACCCGGCACGAGTGAGCACCGCCCCGGCACCCGCGCCCTCCCCGGACTGCCCGGGACGACTGCCCAGGATCTGCCGGGTCGGGCAGATCCTGGCCGGTCGGACGCCAAGCCGGTCACGCAGGTCCTACAGGCCCAGCCGCGCCAGCGCCTTCCCGCCGTCCAGCTCGCACACGCCCTCGCCGGCGGACGTCCACGCAGCCGCGCACAGCGCCCGCAGCCCGTCCAGGGCCTCGCCCTCGCCCGTCAGCTCCAGCGCGTCGCCGCCCGCCGTCGCCGTCCAGCCGCCGCAGCGGAACCCGTCGCCCGCCTCGACGACCTCGGGCTGCCCGGTGAGCATGCCGCGCAGATCGGCGTCGACGTACGTCGGACGGTGCCGCGGCGGCGCGGCGAGAAGCTGTGCCCCGTCCGTCACACCGGTGAGGACGAGCAGCGAGTCCACCTCTCCGTTGAACGCGCCCTCGATGTCCGTGTCCAGCCGGTCCCCGACCACCAGCGGCCGCTCGGCCCCTGTCCGCAGAATCGTCTCGCGGTGCATCGGAGGCAACGGCTTGCCCGCCACCTGTGGCTCGGCACCCGTGGCGATGCGGACGACCTCCACCGCCGCGCCGTTCCCCGGCGCGATTCCGCGCGCGCCCGGAATCGTCAGATCCGTGTTGGAGGCGAACCAGGGCACCCCCCGCGCGATGGCGTAGCACGCCTCCGCGAAGCGGGACCAGGTCAGATCGGGACCGCCGTACCCCTGCACGACCGCGACGGGCTCGTCCTCCGCCGAGTCCACCGGCTCCAGCCCGCGCTCGCGGAGCGCGACCCGCAGCCCCTCGCCGCCGATGACCAGCACACGCGACCCCGCCGGCACCTGCTCGCTGATGAGCCGGGCCACGGCCTGCGCCGAGGTGATGACGTCCGACTCCACCGTCGGGATGCCCAGCTCCGTCAAGTGCCCTGCGACCGCGTCCGGGGTGCGCAGCGCGTTGTTGGTGACGTACGCGAGGTGCATCCCGCCCGCGCGCGCCGTCGCCAGCGAATCCACGGCGTGGGCGATGGCGTCACCGCCCGCGTACACCACACCGTCCAGGTCCAGCAGCGCGGTGTCGTACGCCTCGCTCAGGGCCTGCTCACTGCCCTCGGGCCGCGTCCTGACGGTCTGGCTCATTGCGCATCGCTCCTCGTTCGATCCCGTTGCCCCGATCATCCCGCATGCCACTGACACACTTACGATGCCCCAATGAACTATGCAGGTCCCGAGGAGGAAACACCGGCAGGGAGCGGCCTCGAACTCACCCCGTTCCGAGGCCTGCGCTACGACCCCGACCGGGTCGGCAGCCTGGCCGCCGTGACGTCCCCGCCGTACGACGTGATCGTCCGGCCCGACGGACTGCTCGAACTCGAATCGGCCGACCCGTACAACATCGTCCGGCTGATCCTCCCGCAGGACGGCACCCCCGCCGCCCGCAACCGCCAGGCGGCCGACACGCTGAACCGCTGGCTGTCGGAGGGCATCCTGGCCGCCGATCCCGAGCCGGGCCTGTACGTGTACGAGCAGCGCGACGGCGACCTGCTGCAACGGGGCGTGATCGGCAATCTGCGGCTGTCCGATCCGGCCGACGGCGTCGTGCTCCCGCACGAGGACGTGATGCCGCACGTCATCGCGGACCGCGCGGCCCTGATGCGCGCCACGTCCGCCAACCTCGAACCCCTGCTGCTGACCTATCGCGGCAACGGTTCCGGGTACGGCACCGCCGCCGTCATCGAGCGCACGGCCGCCCTGCCGCCGCTGCTGTCCACCACCACGGAGGACGGCATCAGCCATCGCCTGTGGGCGGTCACGGACCCGGCGGAGCTCACGGAGATCCGCACGGACCTCGGCCGGCACCAGGCCCTCATCGCCGACGGACACCACCGCTGGGCGACCTACCTTCGTCTACGCGCGGAGCATCCTTCGCCGAGCCCCTGGGACTACGGTCTGGTCCTCCTCGTGGACACCGCCCGCTACCCGCTGCGCGTCCGGGCCATCCACCGCCTGCTGCACCGCCTGCCGGTCGCCGACGCGCTGGCCGCCCTCGGGGACTCCTTCCGCGTACGCCACCTCGACGTGCCCCTCCCCGAGGCGCTGGAGTCCCTCGCCTCGGCGGCCGCCGAGGGGAACGCCTTCCTCCTCGCCGGCGACGGCGCCTTCCACCTCGTCGACCGCCCGTCGCCCGACCTCCTCGCCCGTACGATCCCGGCCGAGCACCCGGAGGCCTGGCGCGCGCTGGACGCGACGGTCCTGCATGCCACGCTCCTGGACCATGTGTGGGGCATCCCGGAGGACTCTCCCGCGGACATCGCGTACATCCACGACACGACCGCCACGGTCGAGAAGGCGGAGGACGACGGGGGCACGGCCGTCCTGATGCACCCGGTCCATGAGGAAGTGGTGCGCGAGCTCGCGCGCCAGGGGGTCACGATGCCGCGCAAGTCGACCTCCTTCGGGCCCAAGCCGGCGTCCGGTCTTGTCCTGCGGGCGCTCACTCCCTGAGAGGCCATGGTCCCGGGAAACACCCGCGGAAACGCAACGTGTGATGCTGGACACAGTCCTGTCTGTCTCT
>NZ_JBHYXD010000074.1:0-28461 GCF_042751995.1 Streptomyces sp. NPDC059371
GGGCGAAGTACAGGAACATCGATGCCCGTCGCCACCGACGCCCACCCCTCACCCAACGGCGACGGGCTGATGCACCGGCACGGCCCCGACCCACCCACCGGACCGCACCCCGGCGACGCGAACAACGAGAACGGCCCCGGTCCACGGTGTCGTGGGCCGGAGCCGTTCTTCATACGTGTGGGCGATACTGGGTTCGAACCAGTGACCTCTTCGGTGTGAACGAAGCGCTCTCCCGCTGAGCTAATCGCCCGGGCGCAGGAAGAACATTACCCCATGTCAGGGGGTGCCTCGGTCACTCCTTGATGCTCCACGGCATCACCAGCCCGAACTTCCACAGATACACCCCCACCAGCACAGCGACGATCACCAGCCCCACCGAGGTGAGGATGATGTTGCGACGCCGGACCTTCGGATCGAGCGCCCGCTGCGCGGCCTCCGTGACCTTGCGCTTCGTCCAGCGCAGCACGAGCTGCGCCCAGACGAACTCGGTCGCCCAGATCGCCATGCCACCGAAGATCACCAGCCACCCGGGCCCCGGCAGCGGAAGCATGACCACACCCGCCGCGACCACCGCGAGCCCGACGACGAAAACGCCGACCTGCCAGCTCATGTGCAGCGCACGCCGAGCCTTGATGTATTCAGGCGCACGCGAACCGAGCGCTCGCTCATTGTTCGCCCCGTCGCCCGTCGTGGCGACCTCGCCCGACTCGTCACTCCCCGTATTCATACGACCAAACCCTACCCGAGAGAAACCAGTCACCGGAATGGCCCTATCCGGAGATCGCACCCTCGGCCGGATGAGTTACATAAAGACATGCAAAACCCTCAGAGGGGTTTACAACGGCACCGTAGGTGGCATGTCGATTTCGCCGACGTGCGAATCCCCGAGCGCACACTGAGCGAAAGGCCCTGGCGCTTATGAACACCACGGTCAGCTGCGAGCTGCACCTGCGCCTCGTTGTGTCGAGCGAGTCCTCACTGCCTGTACCCGCAGGACTGCGGTATGACACGGCCGATCCCTATGCCGTGCACGCCACCTTCCACACCGGAGCCGAGGAAACCGTCGAGTGGGTGTTCGCCCGCGACCTCCTCGCCGAGGGCCTGCACCGGCCCACCGGTACCGGCGACGTCCGAGTCTGGCCGTCCCGAAGCCACGGCCAGGGCGTCGTATGCATCGCCCTGAGCTCTCCAGAGGGTGAAGCCCTGCTCGAAGCCCCCGCGCGGGCCCTGGAGTCATTCCTGAAGCGAACGGACGCAGCCGTGCCGCCGGGCACGGAACACCGGCACTTCGATCTCGACACGGAGCTCTCACACATCCTGGCCGAGAGCTGACGCGTCACGACAGAGCCGCCCGGCGCCGTCCACTCGGGGAGACGGCTCGGGCTCAGACAACCGCATAGGGAAGGCACCGGCGTCGGCACCGCGCATGTCTCGCGGTGGCGGCGCCGCTGCGCGTCCCCCCACCCCTCCCACGCGCATGCTCGCGCCCCGCGCACACGCTCCCGCCCCCACGCCCGTCTCGGTCGCGCCGGGAAGCCACTACCATCGGCCAGCATCGGGCGGGCGCCCTCGCCCGACCCCCAGGCCAGGGAGCGAAACGTGCTGATCACCCACGACACCCGGTGCGCACTCGACGCCGTGGTGGATCTGGTGAACACCGCGCCGGAGGACGAGACGGCGGATGGGCTCGCCGACGTGTCGTCCCTCGCCGATTTCGTACGAAAGCACGAGATCAGCGATGTCGGGGTGCTGTCGGAGCGCGATCTCGCCGCCGTACAGGACGTTCGGGGCCTGTTCGCCAAGATCTTCGCGGCCGACGAGCCACGGACCGCCGCCTCGCTGATCAACGAACTGGTCGCGGCCGCCGGCACCACGCCCCGCCTCACGGACCACGACGGCTATGACTGGCATGTCCACTACTTCGCGCCGGGCGCCTCGGTCGCCGACCACCTCGCGGCCGACTGCGGGATGGCGCTGGCCTTCTTCGTCGTCGCCGGAGAGCAGGACCGGCTGCGGCGCTGCGAGGCCCCGGACTGCCGACGGGCTTTCGTCGACCTCTCGCGCAACCGCTCCCGCCGCTACTGCGACAGCCGCACCTGCGGGAACCGCCTCCACGTGGCCGCCTACCGGGCGCGCCGCAAGGAAGCCGCGGGCTGACGACCGCACGCGGAGAGCCGACCGGATCGCACCGCCACGGCGGGACGCGACCGTGCCGCACCTCCGGAAGCAGGCCCGTGGCCGGCTACCGGACTGCCGGACAGACGGGCTGACGGGCTGCCGGACTGACTGGCTGCCGGACTGACGGACTGACTGGCTGCCGGACTGACGGACTGACTGGCTGCCGGACTGACGGAGCCCTCGGCGGGTGACGCCAGGGGCTCCGTGTACAGCTCAGAGCAGCAGCAGGTCGTGCAGCGAAGCCATGAGCAGCAGACAGCCGATCACCGCAAGGAAGATCATCAGCGGCGGCTGGGAGAGCGCGAAGAGACAACCGCGCCGCTCCTCGGGCGGAGCAGCGGTGTCGCTCGTTGTTGTGTCCAGCATCTCGCGGGCGATGATGACGCAGAGAGCACCCGCTTCGCGATCAACACGCCCGGAATATACGGGAGTTCGCTGGATGATGTGACGGCCGCGCTCGAACGTGAACGGTTCCGGGCGTTCCCTGCGTCACGCTTGTGATCTTGTGTCGCTTCTGCCGGTCATATGCCGTGCTTCTTCAGGATCGCCTCGATGTCGCTGAAGTCGTCCCCGGAGCCTGTCGCCCGCGGTGCCGACGCCGGTCGGGAGCCGAGTCCGGCGCCCGGGCCCAGCGACGGGGCGGACGCCGCGGGCGCCGCCGCCTCCCGCTGCGCGGCGGCCTTCGCCGCCTTGCGTTCCTTCCGGGTCCCGCCGCCGCGCCGCTCCACGGCACGGGTGATCATGAACAGTGCCCAGGCGCCGCCGAGCACCACGAAGCCGGCCCAGGCCGTCGGGCTGAACGCGGTGTCGGCCAGCCAGCCGACCACCCCGGTCATGACCAGGCCGATCGGCACCAGGGAGTAGGCGGCGATCCGCGCGGCCGCCAGGAAACGCTTGCGGTACGCCGTCACCGCGGCGATGCCCAGGCCGGCGACGGAGACGGCGGAGCAGACGGTCTCTGCGATCATTCCGGTCCTCCAGGCAGGGCTCGGTTCGGCAAGTTCCTCATCCCTTCCATCCTGCACCGCCCCACGCCCGGTATGCCACGGTCCGGGCAGACCTCAGGGACATCTCGGGGTCGCCGTCGTCCTCAGGTCCCGATGACCCCACCCCCTCACCGACCGCCGGTGGAACCTCCCCCGCACCGGACTGGTGGAACCTCCCCCGCGCCGGACTGGGAGACTGGATCAATGAACGACTTCTCCGCCTCCTCCGCCACACGCCCGGCCCCCGTCGTCCTGGACGTCTGGTGCGACCTCCAGTGCCCCGACTGCCGGAGCGCTCTCGCCGACCTGGGCGCGCTGCGCGCCCGCTACGGCGACCGCCTGGACGTGCGGCTGCGGCACTTCCCCCTGGAGAAGAACAAGCACGCTTTCGCCGCCGCCCAGGCCTCCGAGGAAGCCGCCGAGCAGGGCAGCGCCTGGCCGTACGTGGAGGCCGTACTCGGTCGCGTCGAGGAGCTGGACCGCAAGGGCGGCGAAGCCTTCCTGGTCGAGGTCGCCCGGGAACTCGGCCTGGACGCCGAGGAGTTCGACACGGCTCTGATCGACGGGCGGCACATCCTGATCGTCGACGCGGACCAGGCCGAGGGCAAGGCGATCGGTGTCACCGGCACCCCGACGTACGTCATCGGCGGTGAACGCCTGGACGGCGGCAAGAGCCAGGAGGGACTGCGCGAACGGATCGAGGAGATCACCGACCGGCTTCTCGCCGAACAGGCCTGACACCCGTCGCCCCCGTGACGGACCCCGGCTCCGGCCGAAGCAAGGCCCCGTCCCGAGCCCCGAACGAGCCGAGCAGAACCTCGTCCCGCCTAGAGCAGCGTCTTGTACAGGTGGTACGCCGTCGTCTCGTAGCCGAGTGACTCGTAGAGCCGCTCGGCCGGGGTGTTTCCCGCGAAGACGTTGAGCCCGATGCGGTCCAGCCCGGCGGCCGTGGCCCGGACCTCGGCGAGCCGCATGAGCGTCCGGCCGTGGCCGTGGCCGCGCTGGTCGGCGCGGACCCCGACGTCGTAGACGAAGGCCTGTCCGCCCCGGCGCCCCAGCCAGAGTTCGCCCACGGGGACGCCCTCGTGCTCCAGGACGCTCAGCCACATGTTCGCGGTGGCCGGGCCCTCGGGCAGCGCGCCGCCGAAGTCGCGGTCCGCCTTGGCGAGCGCCTCGGCCTCCGGCAGCCCCCGCCGGATCCAGTCCTCGGCGTACCGCTGTCTGCCCACCCGGTCCCAGATCTCGTACTCGTCCCGCGTCATGGGACGGTCGGCGCTGCCCGGGGGCAGGACGAGCGCGGAGCCGTCGACCGCCTTCTCCATGATCCGGTTGCGCGGGACGTAGCCGAGCGCCCTGGTGAGCGCCAGGGCCGCGGCGGCGTCGCCGGGAACGGTCAGCACGATCTGCCGGCAGCCCCATCCGCGCGCGACCTCCTCCGCGGCCAGCGCGGCCACGGTGCCCCGGCCCCGGCGCCGGTCCGGCTCGTCGATGCGGAGCTCGTGGATCCTGGCGGCGGGCGGTCCCGAGCCGAGTTCCGTGGCGAGGTGTACCCGGCCGACGGGACGGCTGTTCACGCACACCTGGTAGCGGCGTGAGAGGGTCCCGTCGGCGGCGCGATGGAGCGGCTCGGTCGGCCGCAGGGTCGTCGTCATCAGGGGTGTTGTACCCGCTGACGACCGAGTCGTCAGCCGAATTACCCGGCGAGGAGCGCTCGGAGTACCCGACGAGGGTCGCTCGAAGTGCCCCGCGGCCGACGGCCGGTGGCCGCCCGTGCCCGGTCAGGGATCGAGGTCGTCCCCGGCCCGTTCGTCGAAGACGCGCATCGCCTTGGCGGTCACCGGGCCCGGCGCGCCCGGCAGTTCGCGGGAGTCGACCCGGTGCACGGCCTGCACGTCGCGCAGCGTGGACGTCAGGAAGATCTCGTCCGCGCGCTCCAGGACGTCCAGTGGCAGGTCGGTCTCCTTGGCGCCGGTCCACTCGACCGTGAGGGCACGGGTGATGCCGGCGAGGCAGCCGGAGGCGACCGGCGGGGTGTGGATCTCGCCGTCGAGGACGACGAAGACGTTCGACCCGGTGCCCTCGCAGAGTTGGTCCACCGTGTTGGCGAACAGCGCCTCGGACGCGCCGTGTTCACGCGCGCGGGCCAGGGCGACGACGTTCTCGGCGTACGAGGTGGTCTTGAGGCCGGTCAGGGCGCCTCGCTCGTTGCGGGTCCAGGGCACGGTGACGACGGCCGTGGAGTCGGGGCGCGGGGCCGAGCCGCCGAGCGCGACGACGAGGGTCGGACCGTGCTCTCCGCGGTCGGAGCCGAGCGGGCCGTGACCGCCGGTGTACGTGATGCGGAGCCGGCCGAGGGGCATCGGGTTGGCCTCGAGGACGGCGGCGCAGGCGCGGCGCACCTCGTCGGCGTCGGGCTCGGGCAGACCGAGACCGCGCGCCGAGCGGGCCAGCCGGTCGAGGTGGCGGGTCAGCGCGAAGGGCCGGCCGTCGACCGCCTTCAGCGTCTCGAAGATGCCGTCACCCACGGTCAGTCCGTGGTCGAAGACGGAGACGCGGGCGGCCTCGATGTCCTGCAGCCCGCCGTCGAGCCAAAGCTTCACTGGTCCCTACCTCGCATGTGAATGTGCCGGACGCGTCGTCCGGCACGGCGTTCCGGCCCCGGTTCCCCGCGCCGTCCGTCCCCGAAACCGGGTCAGTCCGTGGGGGTCCCGTCACCCGCGTCGTACGTTCCCGACGCTACCGCGAGGAGCCGGGACGCCTTCAGCTCGGTCTCCCGCCACTCCCCCTCGGGGTCGGATCCCCAGGTGATGCCGGCCCCCGTACCGAAGCGCAGGACGCCGTCGGCGCGGTCGATCCAGAACGTGCGGATACCCACGGCCAGCTCGCCGGTGCCGCGATCGGCGTCGACCCAGCCGACGCCTCCGCAGTACGGGCCGCGCGGCGCGGTCTCCAGGGCGTCGATGATCCGCAGGGCGCTGGACTTCGGGGCGCCGGTGACGGAGCCGGGCGGGAAGGCCGCGGCGAGGAGCCCGGGCCAGCCGACGTCCTCCCGCAGCTCGCCGCTGACCGTGGAGACGAGGTGCACGAGCCCCGGGTGCTTCTCGACGACACACAGGTCGGGCACGGTCACGGTGCCGGTGGCGCAGACCTGGCCGATGTCGTTGCGGACGAGGTCCACGATCATCACGTTCTCGGCGTAGTCCTTGTCCAGGAGGTCCGCCTCGGTGCGTCCGGTGCCCTTGATCGGCCCCGACTCGACGGAACGGCCCGCGCGGCGCACGAAGAGTTCCGGGGAGGCGGTGGCTATCTCGACGCCGTGTTCCGGCAGCCGGATCGTTCCCGCGTACGGTGCCGGGTTGCCGCGGGCCAGCAGAGCGGTGAGCGCGTCGACGTCGGCGTCGGCCGGGACGGGCGCGGAGAGCACGCGGCAGAGGTTCGCCTGATAGACCTCGCCGACCGCGATGTACTCCCGGATACGTCGTACACCGGCGGTGTACGCGGCGTGGTCGAGGGACGACGTCCAGTCACCGGCCGCCGGGCCGTGCCACTGTCCGGGCACCGGGGCGGGCACCGGCTCCTCTCGTACGTCGCGGAAGCGGGCGCAGGTCAGACGTCCTTCGAAGTCGGCCGCGACGGCCCAGAAGCCGGTCGAGTCCAGGGCCGCGGGATCGCTGGTGACATCGAGGAGACCGGTCGCGACGAGGCCGCCGAAGCGGGCGAGAGGAGGGAGGTCGAGCACGCAGACGAGTCTAGGGCGGGTGTCCCGCGAGTGCCCTGACCGTGTCCTCGGGGGGACAGACCGCAGCACGCTGCACAAACGCGTTTTTGTGCTGGCCCGGGAATCCGCTAGAGTTCAACTCGTCGCCGGGACGCGCAAGCGGAACGGAAACGACAAGCGGACGTAGCTCAGTTGGTAGAGCGCAACCTTGCCAAGGTTGAGGTCGCCAGTTCGAACCTGGTCGTCCGCTCGCAGGAAGTGGGGGATCTTCCCGAACCCGCACTCCTGGTGGAGTGGCCGAGAGGCGAGGCAACGGCCTGCAAAGCCGTCTACACGGGTTCAAATCCCGTCTCCACCTCCAAGGACGATTAGCTCAGCGGGAGAGCGCTTCCCTGACACGGAAGAGGTCACTGGTTCAATCCCAGTATCGTCCACTGGTCCGCAAGGACTCGATCCGCGAGGATCCCCGCGCGATTAGCTCAGCGGGAGAGCGCTTCCCTGACACGGAAGAGGTCACTGGTTCAATCCCAGTATCGCGCACGCAGTATCAGCAGCAAGCGTGGCTTCGGCCGCGTGACCTGCGCGATTAGCTCAGCGGGAGAGCGCTTCCCTGACACGGAAGAGGTCACTGGTTCAATCCCAGTATCGCGCACAAGCAAGCCCCCGGTCGTTTCGACGACCGGGGGCTTCGTCGTGCTCCGGCCCGCCCGACGGACCTGTGTGACCTGACCCACGGGGGCCTGGACACGCCGAAGGGGCCTCTCCGTTCGGAAGGGGCCCCTTCGGGTGGCTCAGGAGGAGAAGAGCATGTGGCCGAAGCTCTTGTGACGGTTGTGGCCGCCGTGGCCGCCGTAGTGACCGCCGTGGCCGCCATGGCCGCCGTGCTGCGGGGCACCCCACGCGGGGGCCGGCGCGGACGGGTACGCCTGCGGGGCGCCCTGGGGCGGCGGCGCGGGCTGGGACCACTGCGACTCGACGCGGGTCAGCGCCTCCAGCTCGCCGTAGTCGAGAAAGATGCCGCGGCAGCCGCTGCACTGCTCGATCTGGACGCCATTGCGGTTGTACGTGTGCATCTGCGCATGGCATTTCGGACACTGCATGCTCGGCTCAACTCCTCGCCTGTCGGTACTGCTTCCGCCAGGACAGACACCGCCCGGCTTCGGTCGGTTGCAGCCTACGTCGCCAATCCTTTGGTCAACTCGTGTGGGACGGCACTCATTCGGTCGCAGGCGTCCACCACGGCCTGCTGCACCTCGTCCAACGGCCGTCCCGCGGCGACGGATTTGGCGACCGCGAGGGCGGCCGTCTGCACGGTGAGGGCGCGGGCCGCGACGTCCAGGGCGGGCCAGGGATCGCCGTCGGCGGGAACGGCGGGACCGCCCGCGGCCCGGTAGGCGGTCAGGAAGCGGAGCCATTCGTCGGGCGGCAGCAGCCCGCAGGCGTACCAGGCGGCGGGGCGGGCCAGGTCCCAGGCCGGGGCGCCGACACCCAGGTCGTCGACGTCGATGAGCAGCCAGGGACCGTCCGGCGCGGGGTGGCGTATGAGCTGGCCGAGGTGCAGGTCACCGTGGCACAGGGTCGTCGTGGCGTCCGGCATCGGGGCCTCGGCCCGCGCCCAGGCGGGCAGCGCGGCCCAGGCCCGCAGGACCGGGGCGGCGGCCGGGTGCGGTCCGGCCGCGCGCATCCGGGCCATCGCGCGGGCGGCCTTGACGGGTCCCCGCATGGGCGGCAGCCCGTCCGGAGCGGGAGCCCGGTGCAGCCCGGCCAGCAGGGTCGCGGCCGCCTCCCAGGGAGCCGCGTCGGGTGCGTCGGGGTCGACGGGAGCGCCGTACGGCCAGAGGGTCACCCGGCGGCCGAGGAGGCCGGTGGGGGCCGGGTCCGCCGGTGGCAGGAGGATGCCGGGGAGGCGCGTGGCCGCGGCGACGCGGAGGGTGAGCGCGTGGGGCTCCGTGTCCGGGGCGTGGGCCTTGGCGACGATGGCGCCGTGGCGGACCACGGTGCCGTCGTCGCGGTCCGCGAGGAGTGTGTCCTCGGCGCCGCAGGAACAGGTTCCGCGGGGAGCGGGCACAGCCACCGCCGGGTGCGCCGCGCCGCGCGCCGCGGCGGCGAGCGCGGCCGGCAGGCTGGGTACGGTCACGGATCTCCCTGAGCTGGACGACGGGCCCGTACGACGTCAGCCGCCGGGCACCTGCCGGTGAGGGTACGCACCCGAAGCCGGCACCGGGCCCCGGGGCCCGTCGTTCGGATCGGGCGGCGCCGAGGCGCGGCGCCTCGGCGGCTGGGCCGAGCGGGGCCCGGTGAGTGCAGTTGCAAGGCGGAGGGCGCCGAGGCCCGGCCGCTCGGCCGGCACTTCGCCCTCGCCCCGACGCTCCCGGTCCCCTCGCCCCCGAAGTTCCCGTTCCCGCGCCCGGCCCCGAGACGCGGCGTGGGGCCGCCAGGGTGTGCCGGCCGCCGGCGTGGACCCGCCCCGGGTCACGATGCCCCTCGGCCCCGACCCGCTGCCCGGCCCCGCTGCCCGGAGCCGACGCCGGGCGGCGAGTGGCGAGAGGCGAGTGGCGAATGGCGAGTGGGCGCAAAAAAGAGATGCCCGCGCAGCTCCCCAGCTGCGCGGGCATCTTTCTGCCGTCCGCCGCACCCCCGTCCCCACGGGGTTTCATGGCCGGATGTCCCCGCCCGGACCGCTCTTCCGGGCCTGGGGCGCCGCTCAGCGCCCCAGCATCACGCCCACGGACGACGCCTGTGTGACCACCGCGTCCCAGCCGCCGAAGACGACCACGAGCAGGGCCGCCAGGGGAAGGACCATCGCTGTCGCCACCAAGGGGTGGCGCCGGCCCTGGCGGGTGCCGAACGCGGCGGCGTAGGCCTTGCGTCCTTGCGTGCGGAGCTCTGTCCGCGGTGCCGTGTGGGCCATGGTCCCTCTCCTGACCGAGATTCTGTTGTGCCTGGCAGCGGCGGGTGTCTGACCTCGGGGGACGAGTGCTGCACCCGCCGCTTGACCTCAAATCTAGGCGTGCGACGACGACGGGTCGTCATGCCCTCGTACCGATTGCCGGGCCTCCCGGAGGATGAGCCGTGACCTGCTGAGTACTACCGTGGGTGGAGACGCGGACCCAGGTCTCGGGGTCTTCCCGGAGGGGACGTCCGAAGTGCCCCTACTGTTCCGAGCTGTCCTCCCGGGGAACCGGCTGCTCGACGAGCGCCAGCACCCGAGTCGCCATGAAGCGGGCGGTCCGTACCACTGTTCCGTTTCGAGTGACTTCGCTCACTTCTACGACACCTCGGCGCACCGCCGTCTCCACCCGGCGACCCGCCCTGCTCGCCACCACCTCGTACGTACGCGTCGTGTCCCCTGCGTCCACGACTATCTCCACGCGGTCACCCCTCACGGGCTCAATCCCCCTTCAACGATGGATGGTTGGGATCAAGGGCAGGTCAAGGAGGCACTGTTCGCACGCTCCCTGACCACCTCTCAAGTTTCCCACCCGGCACTGACAATCGATCGGGACGAGAGGGCGCGGCCTCTGCGCGCACCCGGCCGCGGAAACGTAAGCTGTGGCTCGTCAAACGGACCGGGCAGCGGGGATGGACATGGCGATGATGCGCCTGAGGCGCGAGGACCCGCGTGTCGTCGGCTCGTTCAGGCTTCACCGACGGCTCGGCGCGGGGGGTATGGGTGTTGTCTACCTGGGCTCCGACCGGCGGGGCCAACGGGTCGCGCTGAAGGTGATCCGGCCTGATCTGGCGGAGGATCAGGAGTTCCGTTCCCGGTTCGCGCGCGAGGTCTCGGCGGCACGGCGGATCAGGGGCGGCTGCACGGCGCGGCTCGTCGCCGCGGACCTGGAGGCGGAGCGTCCGTGGTTCGCCACGCAGTACGTGCCCGGCCCCTCCCTGCACGACAAGGTAGCCGAGCAGGGTCCGCTGTCGGCGGCGGACGTGGCCGCCGTCGGTGCCGCCCTCTCGGAGGGTCTGGTCGCGGTGCACGAGGCCGGGGTGGTCCACCGTGACCTCAAGCCGTCCAACATCCTGCTGTCCCCGAAGGGGCCGCGGATCATCGACTTCGGGATCGCCTGGGCGACCGGGGCGAGCACGCTCACGCACGTCGGCACGGCGGTCGGCTCCCCGGGCTTCCTGGCGCCGGAGCAGGTACGCGGTGTCGCCGTCACCCCGGCCACGGACGTGTTCGCGCTCGGGGCGACCCTCGCGTACGCGGCGACCCAGGACTCACCCTTCGGGCAGGGCAGTTCCGAGGTGATGCTCTACCGCGTGGTGCACGAGGAGCCGCAGCTCCACGGGGTCCCGGACGCGCTCGCCCCGCTCGTCCGGGCCTGTCTGGCCAAGGACCCCGAGGAACGGCCCAGCACCCTCCAACTGTCCCTGCGGCTGAAGGAGATCGCGGCCCGCGAGGCCCAGGGCATGGTGGACGCGCGGCCGCCCGCTCCGCGCTCGGATCCGGACCGGCCGACGGGCCGCCTCGCCGAGCAGTACGCCGAGCAGCGCACCCAGCGACGGCCGGGGACCACTCCCCCGCCGCGGGGGACCACTCCCCCGCCGCGCACCGGCGGGACGAACGGCGGATCGCGGTCGGGTTCGCGTCCGGCGCCCGGCCGCAACACCGGCCGCACCGGCAACAGGCCCGCCCCGCGCAGTGGCGCCGGACGGCCCGGCCCGCGCGGTACCGGCACCGGCCGGCGGCCCGCCAATCCACGGCTGCTGCGCCAGCGGCTCTTCGTGTTCGTGGTGGTGACGTTGCTGGTCGCGCTGGGTATCGCTGCGGCCCAGGGGTGCCAGGGTCCGTCCCGCGGACTCGACGACGGCCCGCGGGGCGGCGTACACCACGCTCGGTCGGCGTCCGGGGCCCTGGCGGTGGGCGCCGCGGTCGGCCGTCCGTACCGGAGCGCGCTGCACGGCGACGGCTAGGGCCTGCCCTAGGGGTGCCGTTCGAGCCGGACCGATCCTCAGCTGATCCAGGCCCGGCGACACCCCCGAGAACGGCACCTCACGGCACCCCGCGGAGCGCGGGTCTCAGCTCGTGGGCCGGCCCGTCGCCACCGCGTAGAAGGCGACCGCGGCCGCCGCGCCGACGTTCAGGGAGTCGACGCCGTGGGCCATGGGGATGCGGACCCATTCGTCGGCCGCCATCAGGGCCCGGGTGGACAGCCCGTCGCCCTCCGCGCCGAGCATCAGCGCGACCCGGTCCATCGTGTGCGGGGCGGCCTCGTCGAGGGACCTCGCCTTCTCGTCCGGGGTGAGGGCGAGCAGGTTGAACCCGGCGTCGCGGACCGACTCCAGGCCCTTGGGCCAGGTGTCGAGACGGGCGTACGGAACCGAGAAGACGGCGCCCATCGAGACCTTCACCGAGCGGCGGTAGAGGGGGTCGGCGCAGTCCGGGGAGAGCAGTACCGCGTCCATGCCGAGCGCGGCGGCGGAGCGGAAGATGGCGCCGATGTTGGTGTGGTCGTTGACCGACTCCATGACGACGACGCGGCGCGCGGAGCGCAGCAGGTCCTCGGCCGTGGGCAGCGGCTTGCGCTGCATCGAGGCGAGCGCTCCCCGGTGCACGTGGTAGCCGGTGACCTGCTCCGCGAGCTCGGGGCTGACCGCGTAGACCGGTGCCGGGAGTTCGTCGATGACGTCGCGCATGACGTCGACCCACTTGGCGGACAGCAGCATCGAGCGCATCTCGTAGCCGGCGTCCTTGGCCCGTCTGATGACCTTCTCGCCCTCGGCGATGAACAGGCCCTCGGCGGGTTCGCGCTTGCGGCGCAGTTCCACGTCGGTCAGGCCCGTGTAGTCGCGCAGACGGGGGTCGTCGGGGTTCTCGACGGTGATGAGATCGGCCACAGGGTGATACTGCCTTGTCCGGGGTGCGGTGCCAACGGCTGGGAACGGGTTGGGTTACCCGTGGTTACTCGGGAAGTCCGGGGCCGACGTCCACGACCTCGCCGATGACGATGACCGCGGGCGGCCGCACGTCCTCGGCGCGAACGGTCTCGGCGACGGTGGCCAGGGTGGCGTCGACGCGCCGCTGGGCGGCGGTCGTGCCCTCCTGGACGAGGGCGACGGGGGTGTCGGCGGGCTTGCCGTGCGCCACGAGCGTGTCGGCGATCCGGCCGATCTTGTCGACGCCCATGAGGACGACGAGGGTGCCGCGCAGTTTGGCGAGGGCGGGCCAGTCGACGAGAGAGCGCTCGTCGTCGGGGGCGACATGACCGCTGACCACGGTGAACTCGTGGGCGACGCCCCGGTGGGTGACCGGAATGCCCGCGGCACCCGGCACCGAGATCGAGCTGGAGATGCCGGGGACGACCGTGCAGGTGATCCCGGCCGCGGCGAGCGCCTGGGCCTCCTCCATGCCGCGGCCGAAGACGAACGGGTCGCCGCCCTTGAGCCGGACGACGGACTTGCCCTGCTTCGCGTGCTCGATGAGCGCGTTGTTGATGGCCTCCTGGGCCATGAACCGGCCGTACGGGATCTTCGCCGCGTCGATCACCTCGACGTGCGGCGGGAGTTCGGCGAGCAGGTCGCGGGGGCCGAGGCGGTCGGCGATGACCACGTCGGCCTCGGCCAGCAGCCGGCGTCCGCGGACGGTGATCAGATCGGGGTCGCCGGGGCCGCCGCCGACGAGGGCGACGCCGGGGGTACGGGTGCGGTGGTGCGGCGCGACGAGCGTGCCGTCACGCAGGCCCTCGACCACGGCGTCGCGGATGGCGGCGGTGTGGCGGGGGTCGCGGCCCTTGGCGTCCGTGGTGAGGACGGCGACGGTCACGCCCTCGCTGTGGCCGGTGGCCGGGGTCCACGCGGTCGCCGCGTCGGCGTCGTCGGAGCGGACGCACCAGACGCGGTGGCGCTCGGCCTCGGCCGAGGCCTCGGCACTGGCCCGCGGGTCACTGGTGGCGATGAGCGCGTACCAGGCGTCGGCGAGGTCGCCCTGCTCGTACGGGCGCCTGGTCCAGGTGATCTCGCCCGCGTCGGCCATCGCCTCGACGGACGGGGTCGCCTGCGGGGAGACGAGGTGGACGTCCGCGCCCGCCGCGATGAGCGCGGGGAGCCGGCGCTGGGCCACCTGACCGCCGCCGAGGACGACGACGCGGCGGCCGGCGAGACGGAGGCCTACCGGGTAGGCGGGGTGTTCGGCCATGGAGGTGCGGCTCCTCGTACGGGCAGGCGGTGCGGTGGGCGCTGCGGCTCTGGAGCGGCCCTGACGTGGGGTTCTTCGGTAGGAATCCAGACTACGGCGAGGGCGGGGCGGGCAGGCCGGAACGCCCGCCCACCCCGCCCCACCGGTGCCGGGGGCCTACTTCTCGGTCACTCCGGCCGAGTCGAACGTCGCGACCTCGTGCATCGCCCGCGCCGCGCTCTGCACGATGGGCAGGGCCAGCAGGGCGCCGGTGCCTTCGCCGAGGCGCAGGTCGAGGTCGATCAGGGGGCGCAGGCCCAGCTTGTTCAGTGCGGCCACGTGACCGGGCTCGGCGCTGCGGTGGCCCGCGATGCAGGCGGCCAGGACCTCGGGGGCGATGGCGCGGGCCACCAGGGCCGCGGCGCCCGCGCTGACGCCGTCCAGGATCACCGGCGTCCGCAGGGACGCGCCGCCGAGGAGGAGGCCGACCATGGCGGCGTGCTCCAGGCCGCCGATCGCCGCGAGGACGCCGATGGGGTCCGCCGGGTCCGGCTGGTGGAACTCGATGGCACGCCGGACGACCTCGGTCTTGCGGGCCAGGGTCTCGTCGTTGATGCCCGTGCCGCGGCCCGTGACCTCGGCCGGGTCGGCACCGGTGAACACCGAGATCAGGGCAGCCGACGCGGTCGTGTTGGCGATGCCCATCTCACCGGTCAGCAGTGCCTTGTTGCCCGCGGCCACCAGGTCGCGGGCCGTCTCGATGCCCACCTCCAGCGCGGCTACGGCCTCTTCCCGGGTCATGGCGGGACCGGTGGTCATGTCGGCGGTGCCCGCCCGGACCTTGCGCGGCAGCAGACCCGGCGTGGCGGGCAGGTCGGAGGCGACGCCCACGTCGACGACACAGACCTCGGCACCCACCTGGTTGGCGAACGCGTTGCAGACCGCGCCGCCGCCGAGGAAGTTGGCCACCATCTGGCCCGTGACCTCCTGCGGCCAGGGGGTCACGCCCTGCGCGTGGACACCGTGGTCACCGGCGAAGATCGCGACGGCGGCCGGCTCGGGGATCGGCGGCGGGCACATCCGGGAGAGGCCCGACAACTGCGCGGAGATGATCTCCAGCATGCCGAGGGCACCCGCGGGCTTGGTCATCCGCTTCTGGCGCTCCCACGCCTCGCCGAGCGCCTTGGCGTCGAGCGGGCGGATGCTGGAGACCGTCTCGGCGAGCAGGTCGTGCGGCTCCTCGCCGGGCAGCGCGCGGCGGCCGTACGTCTCCTCGTGCACGACCCACGACAGGGGGCGGCGCTTGGACCAGCCGGCCTGCATCAGCTCGGGCTCCTCCGGGAACTCGTCGACGTACCCGACGCACAGGTAGGCGACGACCTCGAGGTGCTCGGGCAGGCCCAGCGCGCGGACCATCTCACGCTCGTCGAAGAAGCTGACCCAGCCGACGCCGAGGCCCTCGGCGCGGGCGGCGAGCCAGAAGTTCTCCACGGCGAGCGCGGCGGAGTACGGGGCCATCTGCGGCTGGGTGTGCCGGCCGAGGGTGTGGCGGCCGCCGCGGGTCGGGTCAGCGGTGACGACGACGTTCACCGGGGTGTCGAGGATGGCCTCGATCTTCATTTCCTTGAACTGCTTGGCCCGGCCCTTGGGAAGCGACTTGGCGTAGGCCTCGCGCTGGCGCTGGGCGAGTTCGTGCATGCTGCGCCGGGTCTCGGCGGAGCGGATGACGACGAAGTCCCAGGGCTGGGAGTGGCCGACGGAGGGCGCGGTGTGCGCGGCCTCCAGGACGCGCAGCAGCACGTCGTGCGGGATCGGGTCGCTGCGGAAGCCGTTGCGGATGTCACGGCGTTCGCGGATCACGCGCAGGACGGCCTCGCGTTCGGCGTCGTTGAAGCCGGCGGCCGCCGGGCCGGTGGACTCGCGTACGTCTTCCACCACGGCCGTGCTCTCTTCCTGGTCGGCGACCTGGGTGTGCAGGTCCTCCGCTTGCTGTGCGGCCACGGGTTCCGGCTCCGCGGTGAGCGGGTCCGCCACGGGCATGGCCTCGGGGCCGTCCTCCGCCTCCCGGGGTGCGGGCACCGACGCCTGGACGATCGGCTCGGCCTCCGCCGCGGGAATCTCCTCGGCCGGGAGGGGTGCCACCGCCGGGGCCTCCTGCGCGGGCGGCTGTTCCTCGTCGGGCGCGGGAGCCACGGTCATGCCGTGCGGCGGGGTCGGGGCCAGGTGCGCGGTCGTGGGCACCGTGCCGTCCACGGGCACGAATCCGCCGAGACTCCGGTCGGCCTGGGGGACGAGGGGCGCGCCGGGGAATCCGGGGACGCCCGTCGCGTCGAGGGCGCTCTCGGGGTGCTGGTCGCCGTGCGCCGCGTGGTGCTGGTCGCCGTGCGCCGCGTGGTGCTGGTCGCCGGTGGCCAGGTGGGCGGCCTCGCCGTGCGCGGCCACGCCGACCGGCACGGCCCGCGGGTCGATGACGCCGGGCGCCGACAGGGCGGCGCCGTCGTGGGCGAGGGAGCCGTCCTCGGACAGCACCGCGCCGTTCTCCGTAGTGGCGAGCCGGTCGGTGAACTGCTGGGCCCGGACCGTGTCGAGGGCGAGTTCCTGACCGCCGAGCGAGGCTTCCGCCGAGCGCGCGGAGAGCGCCGAGAGGGCGGACTCCGGGGTCTCGTAGGCGTGGGCGGCCGGGGCGCCGGGGGGCTCCTCGGCGTCGGTCAGGGACGCTTCGTCCGCGAAGGGGACGGCGGGCTCCGGCGTCCGGACGGGGGGCTCCGCGAACCCGGTCCCCTGGAGGTCGGGGGCGGCCGGGTCGGCCGCGTGGGTGCCCTGGTCCGCGAGCCGCGCCGGGACCTGCGCGGCGGGGTCCTCGGCCGGGGCGAGGTCCTCGGCAGGCGCGAGCGACTGCGCGGGCAGGACGTGCCCGGTGTCCTCGGTGGTCTGCGCCGGTACGGCCTCGTAGCCGGGCGTCGCGCCGGCGGCCTGTGCCGCGAGGTCGGCGATGTCCGGCGTGACCGGGGCGTCCTGGAACTGCGGGGCGACGGGAATCGGCGGGGTGGCCGAGCCGTCCGTCGCGGAAACGGCTTCGGGAGCCGGGCCGTCCGCCTGGTCCTGGAGGTCGAGCGCCACGCCGTCGGCCCCCGGCGCCTGGGCCGGGTCGTGGACGAAGGGCGCCGCCACGACGCCGGGCACCTGCTCGGCCTCAGCGGCCTGCGGCACCTCGGGACCCCATACGGGTTCCGCGCCGACCACGGCCTCGGGCAGCGGCGCCTCGGGGGCGACCGCTTCCACGGCCGCGCCCTCACCGCCGACGGGCACGGTCCCCCACGGCGCCGCGGCCTGCGGCAGGGCGTCGCCGGACAGGGGCACGTCCAGGTACTCGGGGCCGACGGTCGCCGGACCGGCCTGGCGGAGCGGAGTGACCGGGGTGGCCATGGCGCTCGGGCGGGCGCCCGCGGGTCCCCGGTCGGCCAGCGAACGCACCGGACTGGAGGAACCGTCCGGGGTGGGCGGGCCGAGGTGCAGCGGACGGCGCGGCGTCACGGGCTGCGGGACCGGCTGCGGCACGGGCGCCGGGCTCGGCGCGCGCACGGCGCCTAGGTCGATCGCGCCGGTGTCGCGTCCGTCCGTCTCGTGCGGGCCGGGTTCGTCCATGAAGGGCATCGGGGCCGGCGGCGGCACCTCGTTGCCCCAGGCACCCTGGGCACCGGGCGCGCCCGGCAGGAGAAGGAGGTCGTCCTCCTCGACGGGGCTCTCGGAAGAGTCGAGGTAGGTGTACGTGCCGGGTGCGGTGACGCCCGGCTGCTCCACCATGCCTGCGCTCTCCGGCATTCCCTCGCCCGGGACCTGGCCGGTGTCGGTCATGCGTACCCCTCGCCCATCGGTTAGTGCTCCAAAGTCCAGCTCGCCCGGAACGGCGCACCGACCGCCCCACAGTGAAGAACGAGCGGGTGTGCCCAGCGGCACGTACGACCGGCCAACAAAGACGACAAAGCCATTAACAGGCATTGTCCCGGTCATCCCGCCCTCGCGACAGCGTGATCCGCGAGAGCCCGCTGTGGACTACGCCACGTTGCGCGTCCTCCGGGTTCCGCCGTACCACACACGCCTCAAAACGGGCGGGTTTTCCGGACATTGACCTACGAAAGGCCGACCCCCAGGAGCGGTACAACGATCGGCCAGCCTACCGCGCGCGGTACGACAACAGGATCACGGGGCGCGATCCGGCAGACGGCCGCTGAGCAGGAACGCGACGCTCCGCTCCTTCTCCGTCCAGGCCCGTGTATCGAGTTCGACGGACTGAATGAGCGCGCACTCGACGTCATAGCCGTGCTCGCTCAGATCGCGGCCGATGAGTTCGGCGGCGTCACGGGTCGCGGCGTGCGCGACGATCCGCTGGGGACGTCGGTCGGCGACCGCGGAGACGACGGCCGCGCCCCCGCCCCCGACGCGCACGACATCGGGTTCGGGCAGGTCCTCCAGGACGTGCGGGGCGCTGCCGTGCACGATCTGCATCTGCACGCCGTAGCGGCGGGCCGAGTGCTCGGTGCGGGCGCAGGAGCCGGGACTGCGATCGACCGCGATGACGGCGGCGCCGGTGCGGGCGGCCTCGGTGGCGAAGGCGCCGCTGCCGCAGCCGATGTCCCAGACGAGGTCGCCGACGCGTGGCCCCAGCCGGGCGAGTTGGGCGGCGCGCAGCAGGTCCGTCTCGCCCTCGCCGAGCGCGCCGCCGTACGCCCGCGCGGGCAGCGCCCAGCCGCGCGGCCCGCCGGCGGGCTCCCGGCCGGCGATCCAGCCGCCCTCGGCCGCGGCCACGAAGGCGCCGATGACGATCACGACGTTCGGGTCGCGCCAGGCGTGGTCGGCCGCCTTGTCGGAGGTGAGGATCGTCACCTGCTCCCGGGAGGTGCCGAGTTCCTCGCAGATGACGAAGGTGCGGTGCACCCCTTCGAGGAGGAGCCCGAGTTCGGCGGGTCCGGCGCCCGGCGAGGTGAGGACGGCGACCTTGGTGTGGGCTCGGCATACATTCACCGCGCGTCGCAACGTGCGGCTGTGTGCGACGACTACTTGTGCGTCGTCCCAGGGCATTCCGGCGCGGGCGAAGGCCGCGGCCACGGAGGAGACGGCGGGCACGACTTCGACCTCCAGGCCGAACTCGGGTGAGCGCAGGGTGCGTACGACACCGAAGAATCCGGGGTCCCCGTCGGCGAGGACGACGGCGGTGCCCCGGTGGCTCGCGATGCGGCGGGCGGCGAGGCCGACGCTGCCGAGCCGCACGCGCTCGGCACCCTCGGGCACTTCGGGGAGGTCGAGATGATGGGCCGCTCCGGCCACCAGTGTGGCGGCACCGAGAGCGGCACGCGCCGCGACGGTCGGCGGCGAGCCGTCCCAGCCGATCACCGTGACCCGGTCGGCCATCGTCGTCAGTCTCCAGACAGGTCTTCGCGGGTCTCAGGTGCAGCCCGGGCGGGCTTGGTGAGGGTACCCCGGCGCGGTGCGGCGGACGTGTGGCGGTCGGCGTGGCGCGGGGAGTGGTCCCGCCGCGCCGGGACGAGGGGCCCCGACGACGGCCCGGGTCCACGCGAGCCGGGTCCGCGCGAGCCAGTGTCCGCGGGAGCCGGGTCCGCGCGAGCCGGTATCCGGTGAGCTGACCGCCGTACACCCATGTGACTCGACCCGGCCGTATACGACCTGACATGACCGCTTACGACCAGCCATGGCCGTACACGCCCCACCGTGACCGTGCACGCCCCGCCACGACGGCTCCCGTTCACCGGTGCGGGCCTCCCGAGCGGGCTGGAGTGCGGCCGGCCGCCGCCTCAGTTCCAGTCGTTGAAGGAGGCGAAGCCGCCCGTGTCCGTGAGGTGGCCCTCCATGCCGTCGAGGTCCTCGGGCAGCAGGCTCCACACGATGAAGTCGGTGCGCAGGTCGACCCAGGTGCCGTCCTCGGTCCGGGTGCGCGCTATGCAGGCGTTGCGCAGCACACCCTCGCTGATGCAGCCGATCTTCTGGGCCACCTGCTGCGAGGCGGTGTTGCCCGCGGCCGTACGCAGTTCCACGCGCTCGAACTTCTGTTCGCGGAAGAGCCAGCGGGCGGTGGCGAGCGCGGCCTCGGACGCGTAGCCCTCGCCGCGCGCCCAGGGGGCGATGATGTACGACAGCTCGGTGGACCTGACCCGCCAGTTGGTCTTGCCGAGCTGGATGACGCCGACCAGGCGCTGGGTGAGGAACTCGGTGACGGCGAGGTCGAGTCCACGCCCCTGGGCGCGTTCCGTCGGGGCGTAGTCGGCGATCCAGTCGCGAGCGCCGTCCTGGGTGAACGGCTGGGGGATCGACGTCCAGGCCGCCACCATCTCGTCGTTCATCATCTCCGTCAGCGCGGGCACGTCGTCCTCGTCGAGCGCACGCAGGACCAACCGCTCCGTGCTGATGGAGATGTCGGGGAAGGTGCTCGTCATGCGACGCTCCGTAACCGTCGGGGACTTCGGACCTGATGTACCGTCGGGTCCGCTGAACTGCCCAGCATGCAGCATGAAACCACTGAACGGCACAACGGGGTCCACTCCGGGTAATGGAGTGGACCCCGTGCGGTGACGAGTCGGGCCGCGGGCCGCAAATCGGCCCGGCCGCCTGCCTACTTGAACGACGGAATGACGGAACCCGCGTACTTGTCCTCGATGAACTTCTTGACCTCGGGCGAGGTGAGGAGCTTGGCGAGCTTCTTCACGCGCGGGTCGTTCTCGTTGCCCTTCTTGACCGCGAGGAAGTTGCCGTACGGGTTGTTCGTCGCCGACTCCAGGACGAGGGCGTCCTTGGCGGGCTTGAGGCCGGCGGATATGGCGTAGTTGCCGTTGATCACCGCGGCGTCCACGTCGTCCAGGGAGCGCGGGGTCTGCGCCGCCTCGACCTCCTTGAACTTGAGGTTCTTGGGGTTCTTGGCGATGTCCTGCGGGGTCGCCTCGTTGCCGGCGCCGTCCTTGAGGGTGATGAGCCCGTTGGAGGCGAGCAGCTTCAGGGCACGCGCCTCGTTCACCGCGTCGTTCGGCACCGCGACCGTCGCGCCGCTCTTCAGGGCGTCGGCGCTCTTCACCTTGTGGGAGTAGAGGCCGAGCGGCTCCAGGTGCACCGTGACGACGGGCACGATGTGGGTGCCGCGCTTCTTGTTGAAGTCGTCGAGGTACGGCTGGTTCTGGAAGTAGTTGGCGTCGACCGAACCGTCCTCGGTGGCCGTGTTGGGCACGATGTAGTCCTGGAACTCCTTGACCTCCAGGTCGAGACCCGCCTTCTTCGCCAGGTTCTTCTCGATGAAGTTCAGGATCTCGGCGTGAGGAACCGGGCTGGCCGCGACGATGAGCGGGCCGCTGGTGTCGGAGGCGGTGGAGTCCTTGTCGGAGCCGCAGGCGGAGAGACCCAGGGTGAGGGCTCCGGCGGCGAGGACGGCAGTGGTGATCTTGGCGGTGTTACGCACGAAAAGTGCCTTTCCTGAGGGGTGGAGCGCCCCGTCATGGGGTGGACGGGGAAATCTGCGGATGGGGCCGGGGACCGCGTGAGGGTCCGCGGTTGTTCAGACGGCCTCGCCGACGTCCACGGCGGCGGGCCGGCGGGTCTTCAGCAGGCGCAGCTTCGGGGCGGAGCCGGAGTGGCCGCCGCGGCGGTCCAGGGTCCGGGCCGCGTAGTCGCCGGCGAACTGGATGGCCGAGATGGCCACGGCGAGGATGGCGACG
Organism: Streptomyces sp. NPDC059371; assembly: GCF_042751995.1. Classification (NCBI taxonomy): domain Bacteria; kingdom Bacillati; phylum Actinomycetota; class Actinomycetes; order Kitasatosporales; family Streptomycetaceae; genus Streptomyces; species Streptomyces sp. NPDC059371. Next base: position 21,715 of record NZ_JBHYXD010000074.1, read on the forward strand.
ATGATCCACATCAGCTCGGTCTCGAAGCGCTGGTAGCCGTAGCGGATGGCGAGGTCGCCGAGGCCGCCGGCGCCGACGGTGCCGGCCATCGCGGAGTAGCCGATGAGGGCCACGACCGTGGTGGTCGCCGAGGAGATCAGCGAGGGCAGCGACTCGGGGACGAGGACCTTGCGGACGACGGTCCAGGTGTTGCCGCCCATCGCCTGCACTGCCTCGACGAGCCCGCCGTCCACTTCACGGACGGCTGTCTCGACCAGCCGCGCGAAGAAGGGGATCGCGCCGATGGCGAGCGGCACGATGGCGGCGTCGCGGCCGATGGTCGTGCCGGTGACCCACCGCGTGAAGGTCATGAGCGCGACCATCAGGATGATGAACGGCATCGAGCGGGCGATGTTCACGACCTGCCCGACGACCTTGTTGGCGACGACGTTCTGCAGCAGGCCCCCGCGGTCCGTCAGCACCAGCAGGACGCCGAGCGGCAGGCCGCCGACGATCGCTATGAGGGTGGACCAGCCGACCATGTAGAGCGTGTTCCAACACTCCTCGGACAGCAGCGGCTGCATCTCGGACCAGCTCACTTGGCACCTTCCTTGACCAGCTCGGGCTGCTGCCCCTGGATGTCGATCTGCAGGCCCTGTTCGCGCAGGAATCCGATCGGCACGACGTTCTCCTCGTAACGGCCGGGCAGTTCGATGCGCATCCGGCCGACCTGCCTGCCCGCGACGGTGTCCATCGCGGCGCCGAGGATCGAGATGTCGATGTTGTACGTGCGCGAGAGCTGCGAGATGACCGGCTGGGTGGCCGACTCGCCGTGGAAGGTGACGTCGATGACCGTGCGGTCCTCGCCGGAGGCGGTGCCGCTGACCGGGAAGAGCGCGGCGGCCAGTTCGGAGCCGGGCGTCGCGAGGAGTTCGCTGACGGTGCCCGACTCGACGATGCGGCCGTTGTCCATCAGCGCGGCCGAGTCGCAGACCGTCTTGACGACGTCCATCTCGTGGGTGATGAGCAGGACCGTCAGACCGAGCTGGCGGTTCAGGTCACGCAGGAGCTGGAGGATGGAGCGGGTGGTCTCCGGGTCGAGGGCGCTGGTCGCCTCGTCGGAGAGCAGCACCTTCGGGTCGCCGGCCAGCGCGCGGGCGATGCCGACGCGCTGCTTCTGACCGCCGGAGAGCTGGGCCGGGTAGGACTTGGCCTTGTCGGACAGGCCGACCAGGCCGAGGAGCTGGAGGGCCTTGTGGCCGCGCTCCCTCCTGGAGAGGCCGAGGATGTCGAGCGGCAGCTCGACGTTCTCCTGGACGGTCCGCGAGGACAGCAGGTTGAAGTGCTGGAAGACCATGCCGATCCGGCTGCGCGCCTGGCGGAGCTCCCGGCCGGCCCGCGGACCGCGCCCGGCGAGGGCGGTGAGGTCCCGGCCGTCGACGGTGACCGTGCCGGAGCTGGGACGCTCCAGCAGGTTCACGCAGCGGATGAGCGAGGACTTGCCGGCACCGGACTGGCCGATGACGCCGAACACCTCGCCTTCGCGGACGTGCAGATCGACGCCGTCGAGGGCGGTCACTTCACGGCCGCGCGAGCGGTAGACCTTGGTGAGGCCCGTTGTCGTGATCACTGGAGAATTCCGTCACTGTCGAGTGCGGGGCGTGGGTGTGCGCCGGGCACGGGTGCATGCGGTCGGAACGCGGCACGGTTCTCGCGATGGCGATGGAACCGGAAGGAGAACGTGTGCGCGGGGCAGCCCGGTCACGTACGCGGTACGGACACTGGGCGCGGTGATCCCGCTTCGGGGCGCGGGATCAGGCGGTGGTGCGAGGGCCCTCTAGCAGGCGCACATTCGACACATACAACGAGCACCGGGCGTCATGGTCGCCTCGGTCGCAAGGATGCGGTCGCTCGTCGTGGTCATGGAAGGAAGTAAAGCAGACAGGAGGGTGGGGACCGCCATCGCTGTCCGAATAGCGGACAGCAATGGACAGTGGTGGTCACTTTTCGGCCTCGGCCGCCCCGGACGGAGAGCTCGACTCCCTCGTGCGTCACCAGTACGGGCAAGGGAGAGGAGCCCTCGACCGCGAGGTCGGCGTCGAGGTCACCGGCTCGGAGCGTTGTGGCCAACGCCACGGTGGCAGGGCCCGCGGCGCGGCCCGCCCGGAGCGCGGCGGACACTGGCCCGCCGGGCAGCCCGGGGGCGAGCGCATCAGGTCTTTTGGCCCGTAATAGGGTCACGGCATGTTTGATGCCCTGACGGTCGCGACGGCTGTCGCCGCGCTCGTGCTCGCCGCCTGGTGCGGCTGGGCCGCCCACCGCGATCAGCCCACCAAGGACTGGCACTTCATCGGCATGGCCGTGGTGAGCGTGCTCGCACTGGTCCAGCTCGTGATCGGCGTCGTCCAGCTCGCGCGCGGCGAGAAGCCGGACCAGGGCACGACCATCTTCGTGGCGTATCTGATCGGCGCCTTCGCGTGCATTCCCGCCGCGGGATTCATGTCGCTCGCGGAGCGCACCCGCTGGGGTTCGGTCACGGTGGCGGCCGGCGGCATCGTCCTCGCCGTGCTCGAGGTCCGGCTCTACGACATCTGGGGAGGCTGAGATGACGGCCACGGAGGAGAACACGCCGGTGACTCAGGACATGCGCGACGAACAGGGCGGAGCCCCGGCGGAGCCGTCCGCCGGCACGAAGCGCGCGCGGCTCATCAGCGGCCCGGGCATCCTGCTGGTGTGGCTGTACGGGGTGATGGTGGTCGGCGCCGTCTCACGGTCGGCCGTGCAGATCTCCACACAGTTCGACAAGGCGCCGCTCGCCTACTCGCTGTCCGCGGTCGCCGGTCTCGTCTACGGGTTCATCACGTACTCGCTCGTGCGCGGCGGCGAACGGGCGCGCAGGGCGGCGCTGGTGTGCTGCGCCGCCGAGCTCGCGGGTGTACTGGTCGTCGGGACCTGGACGCTGGCCGAGCCGTCCGCGTTCCCCGACGCCACGGTGTGGTCGGACTACGGCATGGGCTATCTCTTCATCCCCGTCCTGCTGCCGCTGTCGGCGATGTACTGGCTGCGCAAGGCGCGTACGAACGCCGGCTGACGGCTCCCGGCCGAAAGCCGGGCGGGCGGTCGTGGGCGCTCAGGCGCTGGTGGCGTACACGCCGGCGTCGGCGCCCTTGGCCAGGGTCACCAGCGTCATGCGCTCGCCCACCCGCTCCTGCGAGACGGGGGCGTAGCCGTGCTTGCGGTACAGGCGCAGGTTGCGCTCGCTGCGGTGGCCGGTGAAGAGCTGGAAGGACTTGGCCGCGCCCTCGGCGCCCAGGCGTGCCTCGATGGCGTCGAGCAGACGTCCGCCCAGGCCGTGCCGCTGCATGCGCGGGTGCACGATGAGCTTGTTGATGCGGGCCGTTCCGTCGGCGTCGACGGCGCCGCGTACGGAGGCCACCACCTCGTCGCCGAGCCGGGCCACCAGTACGGTGCCGCCCGCCAGTTCCGCCCTGAGGGAGTCGAGCGGCTGTGTGAGCGGCTCGATGCCGTAGTCGCCGTACAGCTCGGCCTCGCTCTGATAGCAGAGGTACTGCAGCTTCAGGATCGATTCCGCATCCTGCTCGGTCGCCGCCGAGATGGTCACGCTCATGCCCATGTGTGCATGCCTCCCGCTCACCTGTTCCACCGGTCGTCCCCCACTCCTATCCCCGTCGTCAGCGGGCCGCAACCTCCGGCGTCAGCAATCGCCGAAGACATCCAAGACATCTGGAGCGTTCCGGACCAAGATTGCCCTGTGAGATACCCAACTCGCCTGCGATCTCCCGGTAAGTGAGGTCCGCCGGAGAGAGCAGGGCGGCCATCAGGCCGGGGCAGCGGCCGGGCAGCCGGCGCACCGCCTCGTGCAGCTCACGCCGGCGGACGGCGACCATCGCCCGCTGCTCCGGGCCGGAGCCGTCGTCGGCGGGTTCGGTGGCGTAGGGCTGCTCGACGCGTGCCCTGCGACGGCAGAGGCGGGCCTCCGAGCGCACGGCCCGGCGCACCCAGCGCTGCGGGTCGGCGGGCGGTCCCGTCGTCTCCAGGCGTTCCAGCAGCCGTAGCCAGACGGCCTGTTCCAGGTCGCCCCGCTCGGCGCCGGAGGCATGGGCCTCCGCCGACGCCTCGGCGGCGAGCAGCGGGCGAAGGGTGGTGAGCAGTTCGTGCGTCATGTGCGGCACCACGCGGCCGCCCCGGCGCGAGGTTGCCGGGGCGGCCGTTTCTCACCCCATCCGGGGTGACCTGGTCGTCCGTTGACGGAGGGCGGGCACCTGTCCCGCTCCGTGGCCCGATCCCGGCCCGTGTCCCGATCCCGGCCCGTGTCCCGATCCCGGCCCGTGTCCCGGTCCTGGTCCGTGCCCCGGTCCGCGGGCGGCCCGGGGCGGTGGACTCATCGCTTCAGGAAGTCCGCGCGGGCCAGCACCGCGGTGTCCGCGTTGTCGGAGAACACGCCGTCGATGCCCGTCTCGAAGTAGACCTTGAAGGCGCCGAAGGGGTCCCCGTAGGCATCCGCGGCGGTGCCCTTGCGGAAGTTCGCGGGCAGGAACGGGTTCTCGTTGCGCATGGTGTACGGGTGCAGGATCAGGCCCGCCCGGTGCGCGTCGGCGACGAGCGTGGTCGCGGTGGTGAGGTTACCGGCCGCGTCCTTCGGGATGACCAGGTCGAGGGTGGGGCCGATGCCCTGCGCGTACGAGGCGATCCACTCCAGGCCCGCGGGCGTGACGAGGTCGGCGACGGTGCGGGGGTCACCCGCCGCGACGAAGTCCCAGGGGCGGGTGTTCGCGGCCGACAGCAGGACGACGAGCGGGTTGCCGACGAGCTTGTCCAGCCGCTGGATGCTGCTCGGCTCGAAGGACTGGAGGATGACCGGCGAATCCTTCCTGTCCTTGCCGTACTTGCGCAGCAGCTTCGCGACCCGCTCCTCCAGGCCGAGACCGAGCGCCCGGAAGTAGGTGGGGTGCTTGGTCTCGGGGTAGATCCAGACCTGCTTGCCCCGCTTGCGGGTCTGCTCGTCCTGCCAGCGGAGCACCTCCTCGAAGGTGGGGATCTCCCAGCGGCCGTCGTAGAGGGTGTTGTGCGGACGGTTGGCGGGGACGCGCTCGATGGCGCGCAGGGTCTTCAGCTCGGCGAGCGTGAAGTCCTCGGTGAACCAGCCGGTGGTGGGGACGCCGTCGAGCGTCTTGGTGGTCCTGCGGCCGGCGAACTCGGGATGCGCGGCGACGTCCGTGGTCCCGCCGATCTCCGGTTCGTGGCGGCACACGAGGTGACCGTCCTTGGTGGGCACCAGGTCACCGGCCTCGACGACGTCGGCGCCCAGGTCGAGGGCGAGCTGGTACGAGCCGAAGGTGTGCTCCGGCCGGTAGCCGCTGGCGCCGCGGTGACCGATGACGGTCGGCCTGGGCAGGCCGCGATAGCCGCCGCCTCCGTGGCGTTCGTCCGCGCTCGCGGTGCCGGGCAGGCCGAGGGCCGCTCCGCCCGCCCCGAGCACCGCCGCCGAAAGCAGCGTCCGCCGCGCCGTGCCCCGCTCCTGACCGTTCGACTCCTGCGCTCCCATGAGCGCTCCTCCCGCCGTAGGTGCCTGCCTGTCGAAGCGGGACGATCGTAGGTGCCCCCGTGTGACGGGAGGGGGGCCCGCGGCGGAACAGTGGGTGACCTCGGATCCACCGCGGGATGCGGAATCTGACGGTCCGTCGGCATCGGCCGGGCGGTCGGGGGTAGCCGTGAGGCGGAGACCGGCGCACGGCCCTTCGCCGGGCGCTCACCCGTTCGCCGGTACCCGCGCGCGATGTCCGTCACACCGGACGACCCCGGTGTCCACCGCTCACGGGCACGCAATCGCAGGTAAACGTAGGTCAACAGTGCGTATCCGGTCGATGAACCCGATGTGCAATCGACCGGGAACCGCGAGTATGGTCCTCACCTGCACAGACTCCATACCGATCCCTTGACACCGGAGGGCCCGTTGTCCCGCTTCGCGCTCATCAAGGCAGTGCTCGGAACGATCATGCGCCTGATGTTCCGCCTACGGGTGGAGGGCGTGGAGCACATCCCCGGCAAGGGGCCGGTGATCCTCGCCGGCAACCACCTCACGTTCATCGACTCGATGATCCTTCCGCTGGTGTGCGACCGGCAGGTGTTCTTCATCGGCAAGGACGAGTACGTCACGGGCAAGGGCCTCAAGGGCCGGCTCATGGCGTGGTTCTTCACCGGCGTCGGCATGATCCCGGTGGACCGGGACGGCGCCAACGGCGGCGTGGCCGCGCTGATGACCGGCCGCCGCGTCCTGGAGGAGGGCAAGATCTTCGGGATCTACCCCGAGGGCACCCGCTCCCCCGACGGCCGTCTGTACCGCGGCCGCACCGGTATCGCCCGGCTCACCCTGATGACCGGCGCCCCGGTCGTCCCGTTCGCGATGATCGGCACGGACAAGCTCCAGCCGGGCGGCGCGGGCATGCCGCGTCCGGGCAAGGTCACGGTCCGCTTCGGACCGGCCATGGAGTTCTCGCGCTACGAGGGCATGGACCGCGACCGGTACGTGCTGCGCGCCGTGACCGACTCCGTGATGACCGAGGTCATGCGGCTGTCCGGCCAGGAGTACGTCGACATGTACGCCACCAAGGCGAAGGCCGCCTAGCCTCGCGGCACTCCAGCATCGAAGGGGTGGGGGGGGCGGGGGGGGGCCGGGGGGGCCCCCCCCCGGCGGGGGGCGGGGCCGGGGGGGGCGCGCCCGCGGGGCTGGGGTGGGGAGGGGAGGGG
>NZ_JBHYXD010000074.1:28471-44633 GCF_042751995.1 Streptomyces sp. NPDC059371
CGGCTCCCGGGGTGGCGCCCCCGCTGACACAGACACAGACACCCCCCCCCGCCCCCCCGGCGAGCCCCACGCCCAACTCCCGACCGCCTGGGGGGCCCCCCGCGCGCGGCGGGCGGCCGGGCCCACCCCTTTGCGGTCGCGTCTCCGGTCGGCGCCGCCCCTTTTTGCTGCTGCGTCTCCGGTCGGCGCCCACCTCTTGCCTCGCTGCGTCTCCGGTCGAGCCCAGCCCTTTCGCTGCTGCGTCTCCCGGTCGGCGCCCACCTCTTGTCTGGCTGTGTTTCCGGTCGGGGCCCCCTCTGCGCCGCTCCGTCACCCGTCGCGGTCCCCGCTCCTGTGCGGGGCTACGCCTCCAGCCTCTGGCCGCGCAGCAGGAACCAGGCCGCCACCGCGGTGGCCAGCAGGACAACCGCGCCCGCGCCTGAGGCGAGGGCCAGACCGTCCACGAAGGACTCCCTGGCCGCGGTGAGCAGCGTCTCGGCGGTGTGCTCGGGCAGGCCTCCCGCGGCCTCCACCGCTCCGCCGAGCGATTCGTGCGCCGCGGCCGGCGTGCCCGCGGGGCCGGTGAATCCCGCGTAGACGCCGGTCACGACGGAGCCGAGCAGGGCGATGCCCAGAGCCGCGCCGAGTTCGTACGCCGTCTCGGAGACCGCGGACGCGGCGCCCGCCTGCTCCTTGGGCACGGCGGAGAGGATGACGTCGGCGGTGACGGTGAACGAGAAGCCCGCGCCGACGCCGACGACCAGCAGGGCCGTGCCGAGCAGCGGATAGCCGGTGGATCGGTCCAGCACGGTGAGCGCGCCGAGCGCGAGACCCACCCCCGCGAGTCCGCCGGACACGACGGTCCGCACGGAGAAGCGCCGCGCGACCCGTCCGGCGACCAGACCGGCCGCCACCGCGCCGACGGCCGCGGGTACTTCGGCGAGCCCCGCCTCGAACGGCCCCCGGCCCTGGACCAGTTGCAGGTACTGGGAGAGGAAGAACACGAGCCCGGACATGCCGAGCACGGTGAACAGGTCGGCGAGCACCGCGCCGGAGAATCCGCGGTTGCGGAACAGCCGGACGTCCAGCAGCGGTGCGGGAAGCGTCAGTTGGCGGCGTACGAACCAGAAGAGGGCGCCGGCTCCCAGCAGACCGGCGGCGAGCGCCTCGCCGGACGGCCCGTGCGCGGCGAGTTCCTTCACTCCGTACACCACCGCGATCACACCGACGAGCGAGAGCGTCACGCTGATCAGGTCCCAGGGGCCGGGGTTCGGGCTCTTCGACTCGGGGAGCAGTCTGCGCCCGACGAGGACGAGGACCACCATCACCGGAAGGTTGATGAGGAAGACCGAGCCCCACCAGAAGTGTTCGAGCAGAAAGCCGCCGACGACGGGGCCGACCGCCGTGCCCGCGGAGGCCGTCGCGCCCCAGATGCCGATGGCGAGGCTGCGCTCGCGCGGGTCGTGGAAGATGTTGCGGATCAGGGCGAGGGTGGCGGGCATCAGGGTCGCGCCCGCGACGCCGAGCAGCGCCCGCGCCAGGATCATCATCTCGGGTGTCGTGGCATAGGCGTTGAGCACGGATATCAGGCCGAACGCCGTGGAGCCCGCCAGCAGCAGCCTCTTGCGGCCGATGCGGTCGCCGAGGCTGCCCATGGAGACGAGCAGGCCCGCGATGACGAAGGAGTAGACGTCACCGATCCACAGAAGCTGGGTGCCCGAGGGTTCGAGGTCTTCACTGATGTACGGGGTCGCGAGACCGAGGACGGTCGCGTCCACGGTCACCAGCAGCACGGCGAGGACGAGGACGCAGAGCGCGAGCCACCGGCCCGGACGCTTCGGCGTCTCCGTCACCGTCGCCGGCCGCAGGGTGCTGGTCATGGTTCCTCTCTCCTGAGCGCGCCGCCGAGCAGCAGCTCGACGATCATGTGGTGGAAGTCCTTGGCGGCGACGCGGCCCTCGGTGACGGCCCAGGACGCCGAGGCCATCAGTCCGTAGAGGGCCTCGGTGAGCCAGGCCGGGCTGAGGTCGATGCGGAACTCGCCGCTCTCCTGGCCGCGCCGGAACAGCGCGGCCATCCGGGCGTCGAGCCGGGCCCAGCCCTCGTGCTGCCCGTCGCCCTCGAAGAGCTGGTTCTCCGTATAGAGGAAGGCGAGCAGTCCGGCCGCCTTCTCCAGTTCCCTCACCAGGCGGCGCACGGCCTCCTGTGCGGCGCCCTCGTCGAGGCGGGCCGCGTCCAGAGCTGCCTCGCACTCCTCGATGCCGAGCGCCTCCAGCGCGCGTACGAGCGCGTCACGGCCGGCGAACTGGCGGTGCAGCGTGGCCCGGCTGATCCCGGCGGCCTTCGCCACCTCGTCCATCGTCGCGGTGGATTTGCGGGTGAGCAGGGCGGCTGCGCTGCGCAGCACGTGATCACGGTCGACAGCCATGAGACAACTATACTGCATATGAGACAGCAATGTCTCATTCGGAGCGTACGCGTCTCACAGTCGCGTCGTCCGGGGCGCTCAGTGCCAGGGAAGCTGCCCGCGTCGCTCCCAGTACGCCCTCGGTTCCTCCACAAGGGCCGATAGCCGGGAGACCTGGTCGTCGTCGAGGTCGACGACCGCCGCGTGCAGGTTCGAGGCGAGCTGGTTGGCGGTGGCCGCGCCCGAGAGCACGACGCCGGCCCAGGGCTGCCGCAGGATCAGCGCGAGGGCGACCGCGTCACAGCCGAGGGAGGTCTCGGCGGCGACGGCGCGCAGCGCCTCCGGCGCGCGCGGCCCGGCGAGCCGGCCATTCGCCACGCCCTCCTTGACGATCACCGTGAGCCCGGCGTCGTGTGCCTCGGCGAGCGCCGGGGCGGCGGAGGTCTCCAGGACGTTGTACGTGGACTGGACGGTTCGGAAGAGCGGCTCGCCTTCGACCGTGACGGCGAGCGCGGCACGGATCGCCTCCGCCTGCGCGGGCCCGCTGGTGGAGAAGCCGATCGACAGGCCCCGGGCGGCCGCTTCGGCGAGGGCCGCGTGCAGTTCCTTGTCGGTGAGGGCCGGGCTGTCGGGGGTCACCGAGTGGATCTGGTAGAGGTCGAGCCGGTCGCCGAGCAGCTCCGCGGTCTCGGCGCGCTGCCGCTCGTACATGGCGAGGCCGTGGTCCTTGACCTCGTGCGCCTCGGCGTCGGTACGCCAGTCGGCCGTGTACGTGTAGCCCCATTTGCTGCCGACGACGACATCGTCCACGTCCGGGCGGCTGCTGAGCCAGCCGGCCAGGAACTCCTCCGAGCGGCCGTAGGAACGGGCCACGTCGAAGTAGCGCACGCCTTGGGCATAGGCGGCTTCGAGGAGTTCACGGGTGCGCTCGCGCAGTGCCTCGACACTGCGGTCGGCCGGAAGGTCCTCCTCGCGCCCGAGGTTGATGTAGCCCGGGCGGCCCACCGCTGCGAGTCCCAGGCCGAGGTGGGCGGTGGGAGTCGTGGCTGAGGCGAGACGTGCGAAGGGCATCGCGGCTCCGTTCGGTCGGCTCCTTTGCGGCTCCCGGCCAACGTAACCCGCGACACCCTCCGTCGTACGGCACCCGCCCCGGCACGCGAACCGTGTCCGCTCCTCGGGCGGCCGGGGGCGGGGGCGGATCAGGGGCGGGGGCGTCCTACTTCTTCCGCTTGGCCGCCGCCCACGTCTGCTGGCCGGCGACGTCCGTCTTGATCTCCGCGAGCTGGACGGCGACGGCGCTCGGTGCCGTACCGCCGCGGCCGTCGCGGGAGGCGAGGGCTCCGGGGACGTCGAGGACGGTCCGCACCTCCGGCGTCAGGTGCGCCGAGATCTTCGCGAACTGCTCGTCGGTCAGCTCGTCCAGCTCCTTGCCCTCCGCCTCGGCGACCTTGACGCACTCACCGGCGACCTCGTGCGCGACACGGAACGGCACGCCCTGCCTGACCAGCCACTCGGCGATGTCGGTGGCGAGCGAGAAACCGGCCGGGGCCAGCTCTTCCATACGCTCGCGGTGGACGGTCAGCGTGGCCATCATGCCGGTGAACGCGGGGAGCAGGACCTCCAGTTGGTCGCAGGAGTCGAAGACCGGCTCCTTGTCCTCCTGGAGGTCGCGGTTGTACGCGAGGGGCAGCGCCTTGAGCGTGGCCATCAGCCCGGTCAGGTTGCCGATCAGACGGCCCGACTTGCCGCGCGCCAGCTCGGCGATGTCCGGGTTCTTCTTCTGCGGCATGATCGACGAGCCCGTGGAGAACGCGTCGTGGAGGGTGACGAAGGAGAACTCCTTCGTGTTCCAGATGATGATCTCCTCGGCGATCCGGGAGAGGTTCACGCCGATCATCGCGGTGATGAAGGCGAACTCCGCCGCGAAGTCGCGGGAGGCCGTGCCGTCGATGGAGTTGGCGGAGCTGCCGTGCTCGAAGCCGAGGTCCTTCGCCACCGCCTCCGGGTCCAGGCCGAGGGAGGAGCCGGCCAGGGCGCCGGAACCGTACGGCGAGACCGCCGTCCGCTCGTCCCACTGGCGCAGCCGTTCCGCGTCCCGGGACAGGGACTGGACGTGGGCCAGGACGTGATGCGCGAACAGCACGGGCTGGGCGTGCTGGAGATGGGTGCGCCCCGGCATCGCCACGTCCGGGTGGGCCTCCGCCAGACCGATCAGCGCCTCCTGGAGGTCGGCGATCAGACCGCCGATGATCCGGGCGTGGTCGCGCAGGTACATCCGGAAGAGCGTGGCCACCTGGTCGTTGCGGGAGCGGCCGGCGCGGAGCTTGCCGCCGAGGTCGGGGCCGAGCCGCTCGAGAAGGCCGCGCTCCAGGGCGGTGTGAACGTCCTCGTCGGCGACCGTGCCCACGAAGGAGCCGTCGGCGACGTCCGACTCCAGCAGGTCGAGGCCCCCGATCATGCGTGTGAGCTCGTCCTCGGTGAGCAGGCCCGCGTTGTGCAGCACGCGCGCGTGGGCACGCGAGCCGGCGATGTCGTACGGCGCGAGGCGCCAGTCGAAGTGGACCGACGCGGACAGCTTGGCCAGGGCCTCGGCGGGACCGTCGGCGAACCGTCCGCCCCAGAGCCGGACGTCACCGCTGTTGCTGCTCACTTGCGTTACTCCTCGAAAGGTGTGGATGTGCCACCGCCTCCCCACGCGTACGTGCGTGAGGAGGCGGCTGCCAGGCTAGTGCTCGGGGGGCTCCGAGGCGGCGGACACGACGCGGTCCGCGCCAAGTGCCGTACCGCTCAGGCCAGATCCCGCTTGGCGGCGATCTTCGACGACAGGCTGTAGATGTCGATGAAGCCCTTGGCCGCGGCCTGGTCGAAGGTGTCGCCCGTGTCGTACGTGGCCAGGTCGAAGTCGTAGAGCGAGGTGTCGGAGCGCCGGCCGGTGACGACCGCGCGGCCGCCGTGCAAGGTCATCCGGATGTCGCCGTTGACGTGCTGGTTGGCCTCGTCGATGAAGCCGTCCAGGGCACGCTTGAGCGGGGAGAACCACTGGCCGTCGTAGACCAGTTCGCCCCAGCGCTGCTCGACCTGCCGCTTGTAGCGGGCGAGTTCACGCTCGACCGTGACGTTCTCCAGCTCCTGGTGCGCGGTGATCAGCGCGATGGCGCCCGGAGCCTCGTACACCTCACGGGACTTGATGCCCACGAGCCGGTCCTCGACCATGTCGATCCGGCCGATGCCCTGGGCGCCCGCCCGCTCGTTGAGCTGCTGGATGGCCTGGAGGACGCTGACGGGCCTGCCGTCGACGGCGACCGGGACACCCTGCTTGAAGGTGATGATCACCTCGTCGGCCTCGCGGTGCTCGGCCGGGTTCGAGGTGTACTCGTAGATGTCCTCGATCGGGGCGTTCCAGATGTCCTCCAGGAAGCCCGTCTCGACCGCGCGCCCGAAGACGTTCTGGTCGATGGAGTACGGGGACTTCTTGGTGGTGGCGATCGGGAGCTGCTTCTCCTCGCAGAAGGCGATCGCCTTGTCCCGGGTCATCGCGTAGTCGCGGACCGGGGCGATGCACTTGAGATCGGGGGCGAGGGCGACGATGCCGGCCTCGAACCGCACCTGGTCGTTGCCCTTGCCGGTGCAGCCGTGGGCGACCGTGGTGGCTCCGTGCTTCTGGGCGGCGGCGACGAGGTGCTTGACGATCGTCGGCCGGGAGAGGGCGGAGACCAGCGGGTAGCGGTCCATGTAAAGGGCGTTGGCCTTGATCGCCGGAAGGCAGTACTCGTCGGCGAACTCGTCCTTGGCGTCGGCGACCTCGGCCTCGACGGCACCGCAGGCGAGGGCTCGCTTGCGGATGACGTCCAGGTCCTCGCCGCCCTGGCCGACGTCGACCGCAACGGCGATGACCTCGGCGCCCGTCTCCTCGGCGATCCAGCCGATGGCGACGGAGGTGTCCAGACCGCCCGAGTAGGCGAGTACGACGCGCTCGGTCACGGGATTCTCCTCACAGTGCATTCGCTGACATGCATGAGTATGCAGCACTCTGCATGGTTCGTCAATCGCGGCTCGCCCCAGCACGCCCGGCCGAGGATTCTTCACCGAGGGTTGAACACACGTAATCGTTTCCGCGTATCTCCGGCTGAACGCAGGCGCCGCGTTCACGCACGGCAGGCACACGAACGATGACCGACCGGACGAACACCGGGCGGTCGTCCACCCCCGACCCGAGTGAGGATTCCGCATGTCCAGGGCTCTTCCGAAGTACAACAAGCGGCGCGTCGTGATGATCGGCGGAGCCTCCGCCGTGGTGCTGTCCGCGGCGGTGATCGCCGGCAGCGCCCTGGCGGGCGAGACGCACGGCAACGCGCAGAACGCCACGACGAAGGCCGCCGCGAACACGGTGAACTGCCCGGCCGTCGCGCCGAGCCTGCCCGCGATCCCGGCGTCCGCGAAGGCCGAGGTCGACCGCAACCTCGCCCTGCTGAACACCCAGATCGCCGAGGCCAACAAGCGGCTGGTCGACACCGTCGGACAGGGCGGCCCGAACTTCGTCCAGAACGCGATCCTCGGCCCCCTCAAGGACAAGCGCGTCGCCACCGTCAACCGGATCGCGATAGCCATCGGCCGCACCGCCGCCAAGCCGCAGGGCCTGGACTCGCTCGCCGCCTGCACGCTCACCAAGTGACCTGACCCATGATGCGACCACCCCGCCGGCAAGGGCCGGGGCGGTCCGCGGGTTCCGGCGGTGCCCCTGAACGACGCCGCCGGAACCCGCAATCCCTTAGACAGGCGAACGGCTTTCCCCGATAATCGTTAGACATGGGAAAGACTTATGAGCGCATCGACGGCCGCCTCCGCTCGTTCATCGAGGCCCAGCCCCTCTTCTTCACCGCGACCGCGCCCCTGTCCGGGGACGGCACGGTCAACCTCTCCCCCAAAGGGCTCACCGGCTCGTTCGCCGTTCTCGACGAACTGACCGTGGCGTATCTGGACTTCGCCGGGAGCACCGCGGAGACGATCGCGCATCTGCGCGAGAACGGCCGGATCACCCTGATGTGGTGCGCCTTCCAGGGCCCGCCCAACATCGTCCGGGTGCACGGCCGCGGCGAACCGGTCTTCCGCGACGACCCGCGCTTCGCGGAACTCCTCACCCACTTCGGCGACATCGACCCGACCCAGCACGGGCTGCGCGCGATCATCGTCGTGACCGCCGAGCTCGTCCGCGACTCCTGCGGCTACGCGGTGCCCTTCATGGCCTACGAGGAGGACCGCGACCTGCACGGCAAGCGCTTCGCGCGCGAGGACGACGCCTCGCTGAGCGCGTACTTCACCAAGAAGGAGCACATCGCGACGAGCCTGGACGGACTTCCCGGGCTGCCGCTGCCGTTGCCCCCCAGTACGGTCTGAGCCATGCGCCTCGGAGCCGCCGCCGCCCTCGCGTCCGTGTCCCTGCTCGCTCCGGCCCCGAGCGGGCCGCCGCCCGTCACCGTGCTGCCCGCACGGCTCGCCGACACCGGCGGCGGCGGTCAGCTCCTCACCGCCGAGGCACCCCGAGCGAACGCGACCTCGGGAACCCTCACCTGGTGGGACCTGCGGGGCGGGCGCTGGGTGCGGGCCGGCTCCGCGCCCGCGCGGTTCGGGGCGCGCGGACTCGTCGAGGGCGGAGCCAGGCGCCAGGGCACGAACACGACACCCACGGGGCTGTACCAGCTGCCGTACGCGTTCGGGACCCGGGCGGCGCCGGACGGCACCTCTCTGCCGTACCGCCGGGTGAACCGGGACTCCTGGTGGTGCCAGGACAACGCCTCCCGGTCGTACAACCGGTGGACCGAGCCGCGCCCCGCGGACTGCCGGGCCGAGGAGTCCGAGCATCTGGTCGCCTACGACAAGCAGTACGCGTACGCCGTGGTCATCGGGTTCAACTACGACCGGCCCGTACGGGGGCGGGGCGCGGGGATCTTCCTGCATGTCGACGGGAGCGGGCCGACCGCCGGCTGCGTGTCCGTGCCGGCGGACGCGATGCGGCGGATCCTCGCGTGGGCCGACCCCGCGCGCAGACCGCACATCGCCATCGGCACGTCGGGCGGGGCCACGGCGGTGACGCGGTACTGACCGTGCCGAGGGAGCGGCGGGCCGACCGGAGTTCCGGCCGGCCCGCGTTCAGGACGCCGGGAGTGCGACCGTGAACGTGGTCGACCCCGGACCGCTCTCCAGGGTGACCGTGCCGTCGTGGGCCTCGACCACGGCGGCGACGATCGACAGGCCGAGGCCGGCTCCGCTGCCGGAGACGTCGGCGCGGCGGCGGTCCGCCCGGGTGAAGCGCTCGAAGACGCCCGGCCGCACGTCCTCGGGAACCCCGGGGCCGTCGTCGTGGACCTTCAGCACGGCCTCCTTTCCGGCACGCTCCAGGGACACCGTCACCCGGGTGCCCGCCGGCGTGTGGACCCGCGCGTTGGCCAGCAGGTTGGCCGAGACCTGCTGGAGCCGGTGGGCGTCGCCCGTCACGCTCACCGGTTCCTCCGGCAGTTCCAGGACCCAGCGGTGACCGGGGCCCGCCGCGCGGGCGTCGGTGACCGCGTCGAGGACGAGACGGGTGAGGTCGACGGGAAGGCGTTCCAGGGGGCGGCCGGCGTCGAGGCGGGCCAGCAGCAGCAGGTCGTCGACCATCTCGCCCATGCGCGCCGACTCGGCGGCGATCCGTTCGAGGGCGCGCGTCACCTTCGGGGGCACCGGGCCGGGATGCAGCAGCGCGAGCTCGGCGTGGCCGCGGACCGAGGCGACCGGGGTGCGCAGCTCGTGGCTGGCGTCGGCGGCGAAGGTGCGCAGCCGTTCCTCGCTCGCGTGCCGCTTGGTGAGCGCGTCCTCGACATGGCCGAGCATGCGGTTGAAGGCGCCGGCGACACGGCCCACCTCGCTGCGCGGGTCCGACTCGGGCGCCCGGGGAGGCAGGGCCACCTCACCGCTGGCGAGCGGCAGTTCGCTGACCCGGGTGGCGGTCGCGGCGACCCGGTTCAGCGGTCGCAGCGACCAGCGCACCCACAGCGCCCCGGCGACTCCGGCGACCACGAGGGCCACGCCGAAGACCAGGGAGGCGACGAGTTCCAGCCGGTGGACGGCCGCGTCGACGGGCTCCGTGGGCAGTCCGGTGATCAGCACGTCACCGTCCTTGCCGGCCGTCGCGAGGACGCGGTAGCCGCCCAGGTCCGAGAGACACACGGTGTGGGCCCGTCCGTCGACCGGCACCGCGGCGAGGACCGCCTCGTCGTGGGCGGTCGGATCCACGTTGCGGACGGCCGTGCCGGCGCCCGGCGGCACGACGGCGGCGTTGGTGACGTCGTCGCCTACCAGGCGGGCTCCGAACGTACCGGTGGCCTGACGCCGGGTGTCGCCGTGTTCGTCGCCGTCGTGGTCGGACGGTTTGCCCGAGGGGTTCGCCGAACCGTGCTCCAGGCTCGCCGGGAACCGCGGCCCGGCTTCCTGGAGCTGCTGGTCGAGGCGACCGGTCAGGAAGCCGTCCAGTTCGTAGACCGCGGCCACGCCGACGGCCGCGCAGCTCAGAGCCAGGAGCACCACGAGGCCCGCGGTGAGGCGGGCGCGCATCGTGCGGGGCCGCGGCAGCGCCCGCACGGCCGCCGCGGGCCGGGCCCACCGACGCCCGGCCCCGGCCCGGTCCCGCGTCTCCGGACTCACCGGGCCGCCGCGGGCTTGATGACGTACCCGGCGCCCCGGACCGTGTGGATCATCGGATCCCGGCCCGCGTCGACCTTCTTGCGCAGGTAGGAGATGTACAGCTCGACGACATGCGCCTGGCCCCCGAAGTCGTACGACCAGACGCGGTCGAGGATCTGTGCCTTGCTGAGCACACGGCGCGGGTTGCGCATGAGGAAGCGCAGCAGCTCGAACTCGGTCGGCGACAGCTCGATCAGGTCGCCTCCCCGGGTCACCTCCCGGGCCTCCTCGTCCATCGACAGGTCCCCGACGACGAGCCGCGGGCCCTCGTCGACGCGGCGGGCCATCCCGGAGCGGCGGAGCAGTCCGCGCAGCCGGGCGACGACCTCTTCCAGGCTGAACGGCTTCGTGACGTAGTCGTCGCCGCCCGCCGTGATGCCGGCGATGCGGTCCTCCACCGCGTCCCGGGCGGTGAGGAAGAGGACGCAGACGCCCGGCAGCACGGTGTGCAGGTCGCGCAGCACGGCGAAGCCGTCGGTGTCCGGGAGCATCACGTCGAGGACGACGGCGTCGGGCAGCAGCTCCCGCGCCCCGGCGGCGGCCGAGGCGCCGTCGCAGGCCGTACGGACCTCCCAGCCCTCGTAGCGCAGCGCGCCGGACAGGACCTCGGCCAGGTCCGGATCGTCGTCGACGACGAGGACGCGTACGGGGGTGCCGTCGGGCCGGGTGAGCGAGGGCGCCCTGCGGGAAGTGCCGGTGCCGGGATCCCGGGGAGCGCCTGGGTCCGGGCGGGTGCCTGGGTCCCGGGAGGCGCGTGGGTCTGGGCGAGTGCCTGGATCCCGGGAGGCGCGTGGGTCTGGGGTGGGAGCGTTCATGTCGTCCTCCAGCATCGCTCCTCCCGGCGGTCCCCTCCGCTCCGTGCGGCCTCTGAGTTTCCTGTGAGTTCCCTCCGGGTCGCCTCCGGGCGAGGACCGCGCCGAGTCGCCGCCGCGCGAGAACCCGCTCTGAGTTTCCTGTGAGTCCGCTCCGCAGACGCCGGTTCAGAGACTCCTCAGAGGTTCACGACGCACAGTTTCCTCCCGGACCGCAGGAAAGAAGGACGGCCGGAAGGAAGGACGGACAGATGACCACGGTGCACGAGCGGGCGGCGGACCCGCGCACGACACGAGGACGCGGGCGGCCCCGGCCCTCGCCCGCCGGGCCGCTGCTCGCCCTGTTGTGGGCGGGAGCGGCCGGTGTCCTCGCCCTGTGGTGGGCCGACACACGGTCGGTGGTGGGCGTGGCCGGCTGGCTGACGGACGCCGGGCGGATGGCCGGCCTGCTGTGCGGCTACGCCTGTGCCGTCCTGGTGGCGCTGATGGCCCGGGTCCCGCTGCTGGAGCGGCGCGTGGGCTCCGACCGGGTGGCCCGCTGGCACGCCATGGCCGGCCGGTACACGATCTGCCTGCTCGTCGCGCACGTGGCACTGATCCTCTTCGGCTACGCGGCCCAGGACGGGTCCGGCATCGTGGACGAGACACTGAGCGTGGTCCTCGACTACCCGGACATGCTCAAGGCGACGATCGGCACGGTCATCCTGTTCGCCGTCGGCATCACCTCGGCGCGCGCGGCCCGCCGCCGGATCAGCCACGAGTTCTGGTACGCCGTGCACCTGCTGACGTACGTGGCGGTCTTCCTGGCCTTCTTCCACCAGCTCGCGCTCGGCTCCGACTTCGTCGGCGACACGGCTGCCCGGTTCGCCTGGTACACCCTCTACCTCGGTACGGCCGCGCTCGTCGTGTGGTTCCGGCTGCTCACCCCGGTGCGGCTCAACCTGCGCCACCGGCTGCGCGTGGAGTCCGTGCACCGGGAGTCGCCCGGGGTCTTCTCCATCGTGATCGGCGGGGAGCGCCTGGACGAACTGGACGCGCGGGCGGGCCAGTTCTTCCGCTGGCGGTTCCTCGCGGACGGACTGCGGTGGACCTCGACGCCGTACTCGCTGTCGGCGCCGCCCCGGCCGGACCGGATGCGGATCACGGTGAAGGCCCTCGGTGACCACAGTGCCGCCGTGGGCATGCTGCGTCCCGGGACCCGGGTGTGGGCGGAGGGCCCCTACGGCTCGCTGACCGCCGAGCGGAGCACGTCGTCGAAGGCACTGCTGATCGCGGGCGGGGTCGGCATCACACCGCTGCGGGCCCTGTTCGAGACGCTGCCCGGCCGGGTCACGCTGCTCTACCGGGCCCGCACCGCCGAGGACTTGGCGCTGGGCGGCGAACTGGAGGACATCGCGCGATGGCGCGGGGCCCGGGTCCTGTACGCGCTCAACGCCGCCGACGGCACCCGCCCGCGGCTCACGGCCGAGTCCCTGTGCGGGGCCGTTCCGGACATCGCCGAGCACGACGTCTATCTCTGCGGGCCCCCCGCGATGGCCCGGGACCTGTACGGGGAACTGCGCGCAGCGGGTGTCCCCGACCGCCGTATCCACCACGAGTCGTTCGAACTGTGAGGCCGCCGTGCACGCCCTGAGGAAGAACCGTCCGCTGCGCCGGGTGACGCTGGCGGCCGCCGCCACGGTCACCGGTTTCGTCCTGCTGCTGTCGCTGAAGCCGCACACGGCACCGACAGCGGCCGACGCCTCGTCGTCCGTGGGCCATTCCTCCACCTCGTCCCCGGGAGGCTCGTCCGGTGACTCCTCCGGAAGCTCCTCGGGGACGTCCGGCGGGTCGAAGGCCGCCGGGACCAGGACCGTCACCGGCGATGCGGTGCAGACCCGTTGGGGTCCGGTCCAGGTACGCGTCACCGTGCAGGACGGCAAGATCACCGAGTCCACCGCGATCGTCTATCCTTCCGGCAATCCCAAGGACCAGGAGATCAACGGTTACGCGATTCCCACGCTCAGGCGCGAGACACTGGCCGCGCAGAGCGCCCGGATCGACTCGGTGTCCGGAGCCACGTACACGAGTGACGGATACAAGCAGTCACTGCAGTCCGCGCTCGACTCGGCCGGCCTCTGAACGCACGGGCGTCGTGGACCGTATCTCTGGGCCAGGGGGCCACTCCCCTCACCCCGTCTCTCCAGGACGAACACGGAGGAACCGTGTCCACGATCGCCGGTGGTCGCGCCGCGCGGCGCCAGACCATGCGCCGAATCCGCCCTCGCCGCTCGCCCGCCGTCCCGCTGCTGATCGCCGTCTGGGCCGGCGCCGCCGCGGTCCTGTGGCTGTGGTGGAACAACACCCCGTCCATCGCGGACAACGACAGCAGGATCCTCAACGCCGGCCGTATCACCGGGCTGCTCGCCGGATACCTGATGGCCCTCGTGGTGCTCCAGATGGCCCGTGTCCCCGCCCTTGAACGCCGGGTGGGCTCCGACCGGGTGGCGCGCTGGCACGCGATGACCGGCCGCTACACCATCTGCATGGTCCTCGCCCATCTCTTCCTGACGATGTGGGGCTACGCCCTGCAGTCCGGCAAGGGGCTCGGCGGGATCGTGCAGCAGACCGTCGACTCGGTCAACCAGCTTCCCGACATGGGCAAGGCCGCGATCGGCACGGGTCTGCTCGTGCTCATCGGGTTCATCTCCATGGGCTGGCTCCGCCGGCTGATCCCGTACGACACCTGGTACCACGTCCACCTGCTGACGTACGCCGCGGTGTTCCTGACGTTCTGGCACCAGCTCTCCACCGGCAACGACTTCGCGGTCGAGCCCCTCGCCAAGACCGTCTGGTACGGGCTCTACGGATCGGTGACCGCCCTGGTCCTGTGGTACCGAATCCTTTCTCCGATCCGGCTGAACCTGAAGCACCAGATGCGGGTCCAGGCGGTCATCGAGGAGACGCCCGGCATCGTGTCGGTGCTGATCAGCGGACGCAAGCTGCACCGGATGGGCGCGGAGGCGGGGCAGTTCTTCCGCTGGCGCTTCCTGGCCCCCGGGATGCGTTTCAGCTCCCACCCGTACTCGCTCTCGGCGTCGCCCCGCCCCACCATGCTGCGCATCACCGTGAAGGCGATCGGCGACCACAGTGCCGGCCTGCGTGATCTGGAACCGGGCACCCGGGTCTGGGCCGAGGGCCCGTACGGCGCGCTGACCGCCGCGAAGCGCAGCCGCGGCAAGGTGCTCCTGGTGGCGGGCGGCGTCGGCATCACCCCGATGCGGACGCTGTTCGAGACCCTTCCCGGCGCGTCCGGCGACCTCACGCTGCTCTACCGGGCCAACACCACGCAGGATCTGGCCCTGTGGGACGAACTGGCCGCCATCTCCAAGGAGCGCGGGGCGCGGCTGATGTACGCGGTGAACAGCCCCGAGGGCGAACGCCCGGACATCTCGGCGGACTCCCTGCGCCGCAAGCTGCCCGACATAGACGACCACGACGTCTTCATGTGCGGGCCGCCCGGCTTCGCCCAGGAGGTGTACGCGGCACTGCGCGGCGCGGGGGTCCCCGCCCGCCGCATCCATCACGAGTCGTTCGAGATGTGAGCGACGGGAGTCAGGAACGATGAAGAAGAATCACCCCATCCGCCGCTTCATGCTGGCCAGCGCCGCCACCGTGTCCGGGATCGTGCTGCTGCTGGCGCTCAAGCCGGCGTCCGACCCGGCCGCCGCGTCGGCGCAGGCCGGTGCCGCGCCCCAGCAGACGGGGGCCGCCCAGGGGGCGGCACAGGGCGGCGCCGCCGAGCAGGCGGGTGCCGGCACCGTCCTCGGTGACGTGGTGCGGACCGAGTACGGTCCGGTCCAGGTGCGGCTCACCATGAGCGGCGGCAGGATCACCAAGGCGGACGCGGTCCAGGCGCCCTCGGGCGGGACCAGCTCGCAGAAGACCGAACTCGCGGTGCCCAAGCTCAACCAGGAGGCCGTCGCGGCGGGCAGCGCCGACATCGACGCCGTCTCCGGCGCGACCTATACCAGCGAGGGCTACAAGAAGTCCCTCCAGTCGGCCCTGGACAAGGCGAAGACCGCCGGCGGCGCGTCGGGGTCCTCCGGGTCCTCGGGCTCGGCCGGGGCGTCGCCCGCGGCACCGGCCGCGCAGGCCCGCGTGGTCACCGGGGCCGCGACGAACACCCAGTACGGACCGGTCCAGGTCCGGCTCACGCTCGACGGCAAGAAGATCACCAAGGCCGAGGCGGTTCAGGCACCCTCGGGCGGGACCAGCTCGCAGAAGACCGAACTCGCGGTGCCCAAGCTCAACCAGGAGGCCGTCGCGGCGGGCAGCGCCCAGATCGACACCGTCTCCGGCGCGACCTACACCAGCGAGGGCTACAAGAAGTCCCTCCAGTCGGCCCTGGACAAGGCCGGTGTCTGAGCCCGCGCAGGACGCGCCCCAGGAACTGCGGCACGCCGAGGAGGTGATGGGCACGGTCTTCTCCTTCGACGTGCGCGGCGGCGAACCCGGGGCCGTGCGGACGGCGTTGGAGGAGGCGGTCGCCCAACTGCACCACGTCGACGCGGTGTTCAGCACCTACCGCGAGGACAGCCAGATCTCGCGGCTGGCACGCGGAGAGATCACCGTCGAGGAGTGCGACCCGCAGGTCGCCGAGGTCCTGGAGCTGGGCGCCGAGGCGGAACGGGCCAGTGACGGCTGGTTCAGCACGCGTTACGAGGGACGGCTCGACCCCACGGGGATCGTCAAGGGCTGGGCGGCCGAGGCCGCGGCCCTGCGTCTCGCCACGGCGGGGGCGAGCGGAGTGAGCGTCAACGGCGGCGGCGACGTCCAGCTCCGCGGCGTCCCCGCGCCGCACCGCCCCTGGCGGGTGGGCGTGTCCGACCCGCTCCGCCCGGGCGCCCTCGCCGCGGTGGTCTCCGCGGCCGGCGTCGACGAGCTGGCCGTCGCCACCTCGGGCACCGCCGAACGCGGCGCCCACATCGTCGATCCGCGCACCGGGAAGCCGGCGGTCACCGACCTGGTGGCCGTGACCGTGGTGGCCCCCCGACTGACCTGGGCGGACGCCTGGGCGACCGCCGCCTTCGCGATGGGCTCGCGGGCGGGCCTCGACTGGCTGGAGGCGCTCCCGGACGTGGAGGCGCTGCTCATCACGGCGGGCAACGAGGTCCGCTGCACGGGAGGCCTCGCCCGGCGCCTGGGGTGAGCGACGCCGGCCTCACCCCGGGGGCGTACGACGGTGGAGGCGCACCCCGCTGCGGGG
>NZ_JBHYXD010000075.1:0-5656 GCF_042751995.1 Streptomyces sp. NPDC059371
ACCGCAGGACGCCGGTCAGCCCCAAGGCACCGGTCGACCGCAGGACGCCGGTCAGCCCCAAGGCACCGGTCGACCGCAGGACGCCGGTCAGCCCCAAGGCACCGGTCGACCGCAGGACGCCGGTCAGCCCCGGGGCGCCTGGTGCCGCCCGGCGGCGCGGTGGTCACCGTCCGCGCCACGGCGATCCGGGAGCACTGGGCTTCAACGGGCGTCCTCCAGCCAGAGCGTGTTGCGGCATGCGCAATGGCGGTTTCGCATCGCACAACACTCGGAGGCTAAGGAGTACCGGGACCCGCCCACAAGAGGTCTACACCACTCTGTGATCGCGGGCGGCTGTGAAAAACAGGCCGGCCCGCACAGGACACAGCCGCGCCCCGCTCGAACGAAGCGGCCACGGCACCCGCGCACGGCCCCGCCCCGGCCCCCGCACGCGACACGGCCGCGGCGCCCCTCGGCGGGAGCGTCGCGGCCGTGGCCGGTCTGCGCGGCGTACCGCGCCGGGGCCGGAGCCCGGCGCTACTTCTTGTCGCCGCCCTTGCCCTGGTCGCCGCCACCGGCGCCCATGGACTCGAAGATCTCCTTGCACATGGGACACACGGGGTACTTCTTCGGGTCGCGGCCCGGCACCCACACCTTGCCGCACAGCGCCACCACGGGCGTGCCGTCCAGCGCGCTCGCCATGATCTTGTCCTTCTGGACGTAATGGGCGAAGCGCTCGTGGTCCCCGTCGCCGTGCGACACCTGCGGCGTCGGCTCTACGAGGGTCCCCGTCCCCGTGCCTCGCTGGGGCTGGGTCTCAGGCTCAAGAGTGCTCATGAAGCCAAGGGTACTGGGGCTCGCAGCCATCAGTTGAGGGAAGGGTCGCGCGCCTTCGGCGGAAGGCACGGGGCCGGTGCGCCGGTCAGTTGAGGGAGGGGTCGTCGGGGTACGTCGCGACCATCGCCAGTTCGCTGCGCTGGCGGCGCAGGACCTCGCGCCACAGGCGTTCGGGCGCCGGGGAGGAGACGTCACCGGGTTCGGACTCGACGACGTACCAGGCGCCTTCGACCAGTTCGTTCTCCAGTTGACCCGGTCCCCAGCCCGCGTATCCGGCGAAGATGCGCAGGGAGCCGAGGGCGGACGCCAGAAGCTCGGGCGGGGCCTCCAGGTCCACGAGACCGATCGCGCCGTGCACCCGCCGCCAGCCGAGGGGCGCGCGCTCCCCCGCCATGCCGCCCGGGATGACCGCCACCCCCAGCGCGGAGTCCAGCGAGACGGGGCCGCCCTGGAAGACGACACCCGGTTCCCCGGTCAGCCCGGCCCAGTTCTCCAGGATGTCCCCGACACCGACCGGCGTCGGACGGTTGAGGACGACACCGAGGGAGCCCTCCTCGTCGTGGTCGAGGAGCAGCACCACCGCACGGTCGAAGTTCGGGTCCGCCAGGGCGGGCGTGGCCACGAGCAGCCGCCCTGTGAGCGAGGACACCTCGGTCATGCCAGACATGATCCCGCACATTCCCTTCATGTGGGGAGCCAATGCGCGTACGGGAGTGAATGCAGCTCAGGGCGCAACGAAGCGTCGCCCGCGCACACCCGTGACGGTGACCCCGCGTACCCGGCCCGGGACGGCTCGTGTTGTGGCCAAGCTATGACAGAGCTGAGTCCTCCTCGGGCTTCCTGCGCCGGGGCGGGCGCCCATTACCCTTGCTGTTCGGCTCCCGTACGACCGGCCGGCCGACGACCCACACCTGCCCAACTCATCGGAACGCGAGATACATGACCGTCAACGACGATGTCCTGCTTGTCCATGGCGGAACCCCGCTTGAGGGCGAGATCCGTGTCCGCGGTGCGAAGAACCTCGTACCGAAGGCCATGGTCGCCGCCCTGCTGGGCAGCGGACCGAGCCGGCTGCGCAATGTCCCCGACATCCGCGACGTCCGTGTCGTACGCGGGCTGCTGCAGTTGCACGGTGTGACCGTCCGTCCGGGTGAGGAGCCCGGTGAGCTGATCCTCGATCCCTCGCACGTCGAGAGCGCGAACGTCGCCGACATCGACGCCCACGCGGGCT
The DNA here is from genome assembly GCF_042751995.1 of Streptomyces sp. NPDC059371. NCBI lineage: Bacteria > Bacillati > Actinomycetota > Actinomycetes > Kitasatosporales > Streptomycetaceae > Streptomyces > Streptomyces sp. NPDC059371. Next base: position 2,048 of record NZ_JBHYXD010000075.1, read on the forward strand.
CGTCGCGCATCCCGATCCTCTTCTGCGGCCCGCTGCTGCACCGGCTGGGCCACGCGTTCATCCCGGGCCTCGGCGGCTGCGACATCGGCGGCCGGCCGATCGACTTCCACTTCGAGGTGCTGCGGCAGTTCGGCGCGAAGATCGAGAAGCGGGAGGACGGCCAGTACCTGGAGGCCCCGCAGCGGCTGCGCGGCACCAAGATCCAGCTTCCGTACCCGTCCGTGGGCGCGACCGAGCAGGTGCTGCTGACCGCGGTCCTCGCGGAGGGTGTCACGGAGCTCTCGAACGCGGCCGTGGAGCCGGAGATCGAGGACCTGATCTGCGTCCTGCAGAAGATGGGCGCCATCATCGCGATGGACACCGACCGGACGATCCGCATCACCGGTGTGGACTCGCTCGGCGGTTACACCCACGCGGCTCTCCCGGACCGCCTGGAGGCCGCCTCGTGGGCCTCCGCGGCGCTGGCGACCGAGGGCAACATCTACGTCCGCGGCGCCCAGCAGCGGTCGATGATGACGTTCCTCAACACCTACCGCAAGGTCGGCGGCGCCTTCGAGATCGACGACGAGGGCATCCGCTTCTGGCACCCGGGCGGCCAGCTCAAGTCCATCGCCCTGGAGACGGACGTCCACCCCGGCTTCCAGACCGACTGGCAGCAGCCGCTCGTCGTGGCCCTGACGCAGGCCACCGGCCTGTCGATCATCCACGAGACGGTGTACGAGTCCCGGCTGGGCTTCACATCCGCGCTGAACCAGATGGGCGCGCACATCCAGCTCTACCGCGAGTGCCTCGGCGGCTCGGTCTGCCGCTTCGGCCAGCGCAACTTCCTGCACTCCGCGGTCGTTTCGGGCCCGACGAAGCTTCAGGGCGCCGACCTGGTCATCCCCGACCTGCGCGGCGGCTTCTCGTACCTGATCGCGGCGCTGGCGGCGCAGGGCACGTCCCGCGTCCACGGCATCGACCTGATCAACCGCGGCTACGAGAACTTCATGGACAAGCTCGTGGAGCTCGGCGCGAAGGTCGAACTGCCCGGCAAGGCGCTCGGCTAGCACTTCGGCGGGTTCGCCCGCGTACACCACGTACGCGGGCGTTCTCGGCCACGTACGTTCGCGGTCTTACCCGCGTACGCCGATGGGGCGGCCCCCTGAAAGGGCCGCCCCATTGGCGTTGCTGGGCTTCGTACGCCTCCCGCGTCCCGCGTCCGCGGGGAACGTACCGGCGCCGGGACTAGTTGCCCTTGGCGGCTTCCTTGAGCTTGCTGCCCGCGGAGACCTTCACGCTGAAGCCGGCCGGGATCTGGATCGGGTCGCCGGTCTGCGGGTTGCGCGCGGTGCGAGCGGCACGGTGAGTGCGCTCGAAGGTCAGGAAGCCGGGGATGGTCACCTTCTCGTCGCCCTTGGCGACGATCTCGCCGACGGTCTCGGCGAAAGCGGCCAGAACGGCGTCGGCGTCCTTGCGGGTCACCTCGGCACGGTCGGCCAGCGCGGCCACCAGCTCACTGCGGTTCATGTTGTTACTCCCGTGTTCTTCTTGCTGTTGAGGCGTGCCAGGCGGCGGAGCCGCATATCGGGCACAGTGAAGCCGATGCTGTCAGGGTCCTCGGTCGGCTCCCGGACCCGGGTCCGTCGCCAGACCGTCGCGCCCGAATACGCATCCTGCCCCCACCTGCGGCGGGAAAGCCAATCCGGCACCCCTGGGAGTCACACGAACACCCTTGGGGGTCACACGAAGAGGCCCCTGCGAGGCCTGAGCCTGGCCGCCACCCTAGAGGCGGCCACTGGCCCCGCGTTCCGCGACGCGCCGGGTTCCGGGCGGTCGTGGCGCCCGTCACAGACGGGACGTCGGCCGGTACGGCACGGGCGCGCGGCCCGGCTCGACCCGTGCTACACGCTCGTGTTGGCCACGTCCGCCGCCCCCGCCGCCTTCGCCGCGTCACGCACCGCTCCGGCGACCGCGCCCGCGACCTTGTCGTTGAAGACGCTGGGGATGATGTAGTTCGCGTTGAGCTCGTCCTCGGTCACCACGCTCGCGAGCGCGGCTGCGGCGGCCAGCATCATCTCCGTGTTGACGGTACGCGACTGGGCGTCCAGGAGGCCACGGAAGACGCCCGGGAACACCAGGACGTTGTTGATCTGGTTGGGGAAGTCGGAGCGGCCGGTGGCCACAACTGCCGCGGTCTGGCGGGCGATTGCCGGGTCGACCTCGGGGTCGGGATTCGCGAGCGCGAACACGATGGCGTTCTCCGCCATCGAGGCCACGTCGTCGCCATCGATCACGTTCGGGGCGGAGACACCGATGAACACGTCGGCGTCGCGCACCGCCTCCTTCAACGTGCCCGTGAGGCCTTCGAGGTTGGTGTTGTCGGCGATCCAGCGCAGCGGCGAGTCCGGGGCGGCGTCGACGAGGTCGCCCCGGCCCGCGTGCACGACGCCGTGGATATCGGCGACGACGGCGTTCTTCACCCCGGCGGCGATCAGCAGCTTGAGGATGGCCGTACCGGCCGCTCCCGCGCCGGACATGACGACCCGGATGTCGCCGATCGCCTTGCCCGCGACGCGAAGTGCGTTGGTCAGGGCGGCGAGGACGACGATGGCCGTGCCGTGCTGGTCGTCGTGGAAGACGGGGATGTCGAGGGCCTCGCGCAGCCGGGCCTCGATCTCGAAGCAGCGCGGCGCGGAGATGTCCTCCAGGTTGATGCCCGCGAAGCCGGGGGCGATCGCCTTGACGATCTCGACGATCGCGTCGGTGTCCTGGGTGTCCAGGCACAGCGGCCAGGCGTCGATGCCGGCGAAGCGCTTGAAGAGGGCCGCCTTGCCCTCCATGACGGGCAGCGCGGCCATCGGGCCGATGTTGCCGAGGCCCAGCACCGCGGAGCCGTCCGTCACGACCGCAACGGAATTGCGCTTGATGGTGAGGCGGCGGGCGTCCTCGGGGTTCTCGGCGATCGCCATGCACACCCGGGCCACACCCGGGGTGTAGATCATGGAGAGGTCGTCACGGTTGCGGATCGGGTGCTTGGACTGCATCTCGATCTTGCCGCCGAGGTGCATGAGGAACGTACGGTCGGACACCTTGCCGAGCGTCACGCCCTCGATGTTCCGGAGCTCCTCGACGATCTCGTCGGCGTGCGAGGTGGAGCTCGCCGCGATGGTGACGTCGATCCGGAGCTTCTCGTGCCCGGACGCGGTCACGTCGAGGCCGGTCACCGAGCCTCCGCTGGACTCCACGGCCGTCGTGAGCTGGGAGACCGCGGTTCCGCTCGCGGGCACCTCCAGCCGGACCGTCATCGAGTAGGAGACGCTGGGCGCCGTTGCCATGGCCGACTTCCTCTGCTTTCACCGAGTCACTGCTGTGTGCCGTCCGATCGTCGCACCTACCACTGAGTACGCGGTAGTCGCCCCGGATTGCGAACGTTTTGTTCGCCGGGGGTTCGCGTTTCGGAAAGCGGATTCCACTGTACGAGAGGGTGTCCGCCTCCGCGAGAGAGGGTCGGGTGACGAAAGAGGCCCACGTCACGGGTGGGGTGGGCGGCTCCAGGTCCGAGGGTGAACGACGACGGGCCATTACACCGGACCGCCGGGGACGCGGCGGGGCCTGTGGTCGCGCGGT
>NZ_JBHYXD010000075.1:5666-44239 GCF_042751995.1 Streptomyces sp. NPDC059371
GGTTTTGGCCGGGTTTGTCCTGGCGGGGTGGGTGTCGGCGCGCGGGGGTGGGGTGGGGGGGTGCCCTGTGCGGCCGCCGGTGGGGGGCGGCGCGCCCCTCTCCAGGTCCTTCGGTGAAGGACGACGGTCAATGACACCGACCCGCCATGCTCGCCTCGCGGCAAGTGGTCGCTCGTAGCGACGAAGGTTGGGCCCGGGGGCTTGGATCGGGCCGGTGTCACGTCAAAGGTAACAAAGGATTCCCGTAGAGCAATTCCCGTCCCGGGAGTTCTTTTCGGCCGGGACGGGAAGCGGGGCCGCCGGGAGCGGGTGCCCGTGCTCCGGGCGGGTGACGCGGAGCACGTCAGTCCCGCAGGAGGTCGGGCACCCCGTCCGCGTCGGGCTCGTCGCGGCCGCTGGAGACGACGGTGAGCTGCTGCGTGGCCCGGGTCAGGGCGACGTACAGGACACGCAGTCCGGCGGGCGACTCGTCGGCGATCTCGGCGGGCGAGACGACCACCGTCGCGTCGTACTCCAGGCCCTTGGCCTCCAGGCTCCCCAGGGCCACCACACGGTCCCCGAGCCCGGCGAGCCAGCGGGCGGCCTCCTCGCGCCGGTTCATGGCGACGACGACGCCCACGGTGCCGTCGACCCGGTCGAGCAGATGGGCGGCCTCGGCGCGCACGGTCTGCGCCAGGGAGTCCCGTACGACCGCGAAGCGCGGCTCGACGCCCGTGGACCGTACGGCGGACGGGGACTCGGAGCCCGGCATGGCGAGCGCGAGGACCTTGGCTGCCAGCTCGGCGATCTCCGCCGGGTTGCGGTAGTTGACGGTGAGGGTGAAGCGGCGCCTGGGGCGGGTGCCGAGCGCCTCGTCACGGGCCTCGGCCGCCTCGTCGGGGTCGGACCACGAGGACTGGGCCGGGTCGCCCACGACCGTCCAGGTGGCGTGCCGGCCGCGCCGGCCGACCATCCGCCACTGCATGGGCGTGAGGTCCTGCGCCTCGTCGACGATCACGTGCGCGTACTCGGTCCGCTCCTGCGCCAGCCGCTCGGCGCGCTCGCGCTGTGTCTCCTCGCGCACCGGCATGAGCTCGTCGAGACCGGTGAGGTGGTCCAGCGGGTCCAGTTCGCGGCGCTTCTTCGGCCGGGCGGGTGTCCCGACGATCGCCTCCAGCTCGTCGAGCATCGCCGCGTCGTGCACGGAGAACCCGTCCCGCTTGAGCGAGCGGGCGACCCGGCGGACCTCGCCGGGGTTGAGGATCCGGCGGGCCCAGCGTCCGAGGCGCCGCTCGTCGGCCATGGCGGCCAGCACCCCGCGCGGGGTCAGCTCCGGCCACCAGGCGTCCAGGAACGCCAGGAAACTGTCCTCGGAGGCGACGTCCTCGTCGAACGAGGACCGCAGCTCGGCGGCCAGCGACGGGTCCGAGTGCCGGGTCCCGGCGCCCGACCTCGCCCACAGCGCGTCCAGCAGCAGTCTGCGGGCGCGCGGGCGCAGCAGGTTGACCGGCGCGGTCCCGCCGAGCGCGTTGTTCTTGATGCGGTCCAGCTCGGCGGACTCCAGCTCCAGCCTGCGTCCGAAGGCGACGACCCGCAGCCGGGTGGGAGTGCCCGCGGGGGCCTGCTCCGGCTCACCGAGGGCGAGCTGGCCGTTGCCGGCGCCGCGCGCCGTGCCGGCAGGGGTCTCCAGCGCGCCGCGGGCCGCCTTCCGCAGCACCTTCAGCATCCGGTACGAGCCCTTGGCGCGGGCCACCGCCGGGGAGTCGTACAGCGTGGCGGCCACGCCGTCGACGAGCGAGCCGATCGCGCGGATCGCGACCTGGCCCTCCTCGCCGAGCGAGGGGAGCACGCCCTCGGTGTAGGCGACGAGCAGCGGGGTCGGGGAGACGATCAGGATGCCGCCCGCGTACCGGCGGCGGTCCTGGTAGAGGAGGTAGGCGGCCCGGTGCAGGGCCACCGCCGTCTTGCCGGTTCCGGGGCCGCCCTCGACATAGGTCACGGACGCGGCGGGCGCGCGGATCACCATGTCCTGCTCGGCCTGGATGGACGCCACGATGTCGCGCATGGTGTGGCTGCGGGCCTGCCCGAGCGCGGCCATGAGCGCGCCGTCGCCGATGACGGGCAGCTCATGGCCGTCGAGGGAGGCCTTGACCTGCGGGCGCATCAGGTCGTCCTCGACCCCGAGGACCCGGCGGCCCTTGGAGCGGATGACGCGACGGCGCACGACCCGGCCGGGATCGACCGGGGTGGAGCGGTAGAACGGGGCGGCGGCCGGCGCCCGCCAGTCGATCACCAGTGGCGCGTACTCGGCGTCCAGGACACCGATACGGCCGATGTGGAGCGTCTCCGCGATGTCGGCGGTGTTGTCCTCACGGACCGCGCCGTCGGCGGGTTCCACGGCGGTGTAGGCGCCGTCGGGCCCCTTGACGCCGTCCTTGCCGGGGAGCAGATCGATACGGCCGAAAAGGAAGTCCTCGAACTCGTTGTTGAGACGGTTGAGGTGGATTCCCGCGCGGAACACCTGGGCGTCCCGCTCCGCGAGCGCCCCCGGAGTGCCGACGTGACCGCGCTGGGCGGCGTCGTGCATGAGGAACTCAGCCTCGTGGATCTTCTCCTCGAGGCGCCGGTAGACCCGGTCCAGATGTTCCTGTTCGACCGCGATCTCACGGTCCCGTACGGAGTCGTCCTTGACCGATTCCTCCGGTACGGATGTACGGACCGAGCCGAGCGCGGTTTCCTGCTGAGCCTGAGCGGCCACCGGGCGCCCCCTTCTGACGTGCTGGGCAGCCGTCAACCGTACGCGAAGGGAGGCCCGCCGGGCTACGTCCGCGCCCGGAGTCCGCTCACGCCTTCACCTCGACGAGGCGCTTCCCCCCGAACGTCATGACCTCGAAGTGGTCGATCTGGTTCGGCTCGAAGGCCGCGCCGCCGTGGACGTAGAGGGGCTGCTTGGCTTCCTCGGTCTTGGCGTTGGGCGTGCCGTAACCCCACTCCGGGACCGACCAGGAGGTGACCGTCTCACGCTCGCCGTTCTTGCCGACGGCGATCAGGGAGCACTTCTCGGGGCCCGTGACGTTCTTGAGCTGGAGGACCGCGTGGGTGCCCCAGTCCTTCGGCTCGATCGCGACGACGGCGCTGACCTTGGTCTTCGGGTCGACGGCCGACGACTTGTCGGTCATGACCTCGAACGCGGCCTTGGCCGGGCTGGTGGCGTGCGCCATCGGCGGGTTCGCGCCGGTGTCGTTGCCGCCGTTGACCGCCATGACGGTCAGCGGTCCGCCGATGATCAGCGCGGCCGCGGCGGCCACCAGGTACATGCCGCGCCGGCGCTTCTGGGCACGGCGCGCCGAGACCTCGTCCACCAGCCGCTCCGCGAGCCGTGGGCTCGGGCGGGCCGAGAGGGACTCCGCGATGGCCGGGCTGCCCTGCGAGGCGGGCAGGTCGGCGAGGGCCGCGAGCATCGGTTCCATCCCGGCGAGCTCGTCGAGCTGCTGGGCGCACCACTCGCAGGAGGCGAGATGCTCCTCGAAGGCCGTGGCCTCGATGTCGTCGAGGATGCCGAGCGCGTAGGCGCCGACAGTCTCGTGAATGTTGTCCCCGGATCCTTGCTGTCCTCGTGGACCTTGCATGGCTCCCGGACCACCTGTTCCGTAACCCCCGTACGTGTTCATGCCGTCACCCCCCGCTCCTCAAGCGCCAGCTTCATCGACCGCAGGGCGTAGAAAACCCGTGAGCGCACAGTGCCGCTGGGAATACCGAGCGTTTCGGCCGCCTCATTGACGGTACGCCCTTTGAAGTAAGTTTCGACCAATACTTCCCTGTGAGCAGGGGTCAGGTCGTCCAGCGCGTCCGACAGTGTCATCAGCCACAACGCCTTGTCGATCTCGTCCTCCGCGGGGATGACCTCCAGCGGCGACGGGTCGACCTCCTGCGGCCGGGCCTGCCGACTGCGGTGGCCGTCGATGACGATGCGCCGGGCGACCGTCACCAGCCAGGGGCGTACCGAACCGGTCGCTCGATTGAGCTGGCCGGCGTTCTTCCAGGCACGGATGAGTGTTTCCTGCACAACGTCCTCGGCGCGCTGCCGGTCTCCGGCCACCAGGCGCAGCACGTAGGCCAGCAGGGGCCCCGCGTGTTCCCGGTACAGCGCACGCATCAGCTCCTCGTCGGGTTCGGTCGACGAGGACTGCTGAGACATGCGATGTCGGGCCCTTGGCTTGTGTTCATCAGCCACGGCTGAATCCTTGCGCACGCCTACCTCCGGTGTCCGGGGGTTCCCCCAGTCGGTCGCTCATCACCGGGTACGTGTTCTGGTACGCGGGTGTTCAAAGTGTTCAGGATTTTTTCTGGTGAAGATGTGTAGACGGCGAAAAGAATGCATATCGATCACCTCACGTCACTGGAACATCACGGACGGGTGTGATCAGGCGCGTGCCAGAGCCGCCCGCCGCCGGTGCCGGGCCACCCGCTCCCGATTGCCGCACACCTCACTGGAGCACCAGCGCCGGCGCCGGCCGCGCGAGGTGTCGAGATAGACGATCGGGCAGTTGTCGCCCTCGCACTGTCTCAGACTCGCCCGCGCGAGCGGGTCGGTGAGCAGATCGAGGGCGTCCCGGGCCACCACAGACAGTAGTTCACCGCAGTACGGCGGGGTGCGGAGCCCCCTGCGCAGTGAACCGTCGTCGGCGCGGACGGCCCAGGGAGCGGGCGGAGCCGCGAGGGCGACGGCGTTGACGCGGGCGAGGGCGCTGTCCGCGGGCCGCCCGTCCAGCTCGCCGCGCACCAACTGGGCGACATGTCCGCGCAGTTCCCGGAAGCCGAGCAGCCACGAGGCGTCCACGGCGGCCAGGACGGTACCCGCCGGGATCAGCCCGGACGCGAGGACCCAGGCGCTCAACCGGGCGGCCGAGTCGAGGCGTTCGTCGGGATGGGTGGTCGCCGTCAGGTCCAGGCAGATCCGCCCGGAGTCGAACCGCAGCTCGTACGAGGCTGTGGCCATGCCCGATGCCATGTGCCTGTCACCGCCTTGGGGGTCACCTGCCGCTGTACCCCCTACAGTGCATGCCCCGGCGCCCCTCCGGAAGACTCGGCACCGGTCCCGTACCGGATGCCCGCCGGATGCTTACCGGGCGTGTGGCGCGGAGCCCCGTGGACGCCCGCGTATGCGGCCGCGATCCTCGGCCATGTCACCCGCTCCGGCACGCCGGTTGACTGAGGGACATGACGGACAACAGCACGGAGCGGCGTGACGCCGCCGCGGGTGTACTGGGTGCGGCCACGGTCGCGACGGGCCTGATCGCGGGGGCCTTTTACGTCTTCGCCTGCGCGGTGATGCCGGCGCTGGCGCGCAGCGACGACCGCGTGTTCATCGAGGTGATGCGGAACATCAACGAGGTGATCCAGAACCCGGTGTTCTTCCTCAGCTTCCTGGGCGCGCTGATGCTGACGGCGGTGGCCGCCTGGCAGTCGCGCGGCACGCCGGACCGGTGGTGGGTGCTGGCCGCGCTCGCCGCGTACACGCTCGCGTTCGTGGTCACCGTGACCGTCAACGTCCCGCTCAACGACGGCCTCGCGGACGCGGGCGATCCCGCGCGGATCGCCGATCCCGCCGCGGTGCGCGACCGGTTCGAGGACACCTGGGTGGCCTGGAACGTCGTACGGGCACTGCTGTCGACGCTCGCTCTGGCCTGCCTCGCCCGTGCCCTGCTGCGGCACCGGCGGCCTCAGGCGTCGGCGTACTTGGCGTCCGCGGCCGGGTCCAGCGCGAGGCGGTAGCCACGCTTGACGACCGTCTGGATCAGCTTGTGCGCGCCGAGTGCCGTGCGCAGCCGGGCCATCGCGGTCTCCACGGCGTGCTCGTCGCGGCCGGAACCCGGCAGCGCGCGCAGCAGCTCGGCCCGCGCCACCACCCAGCCGGGCCGCCGCGCGAGGGCCCGCAGCAGCGACATCCCGGCGGGCGGCACGGGCCGCAGCGCCCCGTCCACCAGCACCGCGTGTCCCCGGATTTCCACTTGGTGCCCGGCGACCGGCAACGTCCGCGCCCGGCCGGGCAGTTCCTGGCAGAGCAGTTGTACGAGGGGGCCGAGCCGGAAGCGTTCGGGCTGGACGGTGTCGATGCCGAGGGCCTGCAACGGCAGCGCGGTGACCGGGCCGACGCACGCGGGCAGGACGTCGTGGTGGAGCGCGGCGAGGAACTCCGCGCGCACACCGCGCTCCTCGGCCCTCGTCAGCAGGGAGGCCGCGGCGGGGGCGCTGGTGAAGGTGAGCGCGTCCAGCCCGCGGGTGAGGGCCGCGTCGAGCAGCCGGTCGACGGGGCCGATGTCCTCCGGCGGCATCCACCGGTACACCGGCACGAGGACGACCTCGGCCCCGGCGGCGCGCAGCGACTCGACGAACCCGGGCAGCGGTTCCCCGTGCAGTTGTACGGCGATACGGCGGCCGTCCACGCCCTCTTCGAGCAGCCGGTCGAGCACCTCGGCCATCGACTCGGAGGACGGCGACCACTCCTCCGTCAGCCCCTGGGCCCGGACCGCGCCCTTGACCTTGGGCCCGCGGGCGAGCAGTTCCACGCTCCGCAGCCGCGTGAGCAGTTCCTCGCCCAGGCCCCAGCCGTCGGCGGCCTCCACCCAGCCGCGGAATCCGATGGCGGTGGTGGCCACCACCACGTCGGGGGCGCTGTCGATCAACTCCTTGGTCGCGGTGAGCAGTTCACTGTCGTCGGCGAGGGGCACGATCCGCAGGGCCGGCGCGTGCACGACGGTGGCCCCGCGCCGCTGGAGCAGCGCGCCCAGTTCGTCGGCGCGGCGCGCGGCGGTCACCCCCACGGTGAACCCGGAGAGAGGCCCGTGATCGGGTCGCTGCTGTTCGTCGTCCATGGGTTCTCGTCTCGCGCTCGTCGAGTCGTCGTACGGGGCTGTGCTGTGTGTCGTACGTCGCGGCTGATCCGAGCCTGTCAACGGACCGTGACAGGCTCGGATCAAGGTGATGTCGGACGTGTTACGTCACACCTCGGCGTAGCTGAGCTGGGGCTTCGCCTCGGCGGTGGTGCTCGCCCCCGGCTCGGCGGCCGGGCGGCGAAGGTATACGGCCCAGGTGACCGCGAAGGCCGCCGCGTAGAAGACGAGGAAGGTGACGAAGGCGCCGGTGCCCGAGCCGGAGCTGAGGAAGGACTGGCGGAAGGCGAGGTTGATGCCGACACCGCCGAGCGCGCCCACCGCGCCGATGAGCCCCATGGCGGCGCCGGAGAGACGCCGTCCGTGGCGGGCGGCCTCCTCCCCTTCGAGCCCCGCTTCCAGGGCCTTCCGCTGGAAGATGCCGGGGATCATCTTGTACGTCGACCCGTTGCCGAGCCCGCTGAGCACGAAGAGCACCACGAAGACCGAGACGAGCAGCGCCAGCGACCTCTCACTGCTGGCGAACACCAGGACCCCGGTCGCGGCGGCCATGCCGACAAAGTTCCACAGCGTGATCCTGGCGCCGCCGTAGCGGTCGGCGAGCCGGCCGCCGACGGGCCGGATCAGCGAGCCGAGCAGCGGGCCGATGAAGGTGAGGTAGGCGGCCTGGAGCGGTGTCCGCCCGAACTCGACCTGGAGCACCTGGCCGAAGGCGAAGGCGTAGCCGATGAACGATCCAAAGGTCCCGATGTAGAGGAACGCCATGATCCAGGTGTGCGCGTCCTTCGCGGCGTCCAGGGCCGCGCCGGTGTCGTTCTTCACGGTGGTGAGGTTGTCCATGAAGAGGCCTGAGAGGACGGCGGCCACGACGACGAGCGGGATGTAGATCCCGAGGAGCACCCGGGGCCCGCCGGCCGCCCCGATGACGGCGAGTGCCACGAGCTGGATGACGGGGACGCCGATGTTGCCGCCCCCCGCGTTGAGGCCGAGTGCCCATCCTTTCTTCCGCAGCGGGAAGAAGGCGTTGATGTTGGTCATGCTGGAGGCGAAGTTGCCGCCGCCGACCCCGGCCAGCAGCCCGATCACGAGGAACGTGCCGAACGAGGTGCCCGGCTCCATCACGACGAACGCGGCGACGGTCGGCACGAGCAGCAGACTCGCGGACACGATGGTCCAGTTCCGGCCGCCGAAGAGCGCGACGGCGAAGGTGTAGGGCACCCGCACCACCGCGCCGACGAGCGTCACCATCGAGGTGAGCAGGAACTTGTCGGCCGGGGTGAGCCCGTACTCCGGTCCCATGAACAGGACCAGCACCGACCACATGGTCCAGACGGAGAACCCGATGTGCTCGGACAGCACGGAGAAGAACAGATTGCGCCGGGCGATCTTCTCCCCCTTCTCCGCCCAGAAGACCTCGTCCTCCGGATCCCACTCCTCGATCCAGCGACCGCCCCGCGCGGGGGCCGTACTCGTGGCTGGGGCAGTCATCTCACGCCTCCATTGGTTCTCCGGGCTTACTGGCCTGCTGTTTCCCGAAGGTAGGGAGGGCGCGTTTCGGCCCTGTGCCTGTGAGTGACCTGAAGGGAACGTTGCTCTCACCCGGCCCCGGACCCGGCGGTGAGGACGGATCCGGGCACGCCTCGGCGAGGCCGGCCTGACCGAGGACGATGGCGAGGGCGAGGGCGAGGGCGAGGTGACGGAATCGCCGGACCACGAGTGGCGCGCGGTGATCGACCGCTGTCAGCGTGCCTAGGAGGACGCCCGTGCCTACGAGGACGCCGACCTCGACGCCCTGCGCACCCTCCAGGTCTTCACGACGATTTCACGCGGCGGTGAGCCACACGGTGGTCTCCCAATTCCCGACGGTCCTCACGGCGTTCGGGCCGGCGGGGGTGTGGGAGGGATGGACGTGTCCGGGCTCCTGGACGACGGCGTCCTGGTCGGCTCCGAGAAGTGGCGCGATCACGGAGCCGCTCGGAACTCTGCGCCAATTCACGGCTGACACCTGGCGCTGCCCCTCTCCGAGAGCATGTCCTGCGTCACCCAGACGCCATCCGAATTCCGCTTCAACGTCGTGTTGTAGAAGATGTAGCTGTTCTTCGTGACCGGGGTCTTGTCGACCTTTCCTGTCTTGACGAACTTGTTGTACGCCTTGCCTTGGTCCTCGCAGTACGTGAGCGCCGCCGCTCCGTCACCCTGAAGGGTCACGGACTCGCTGTAGAAGCGGTAGGTACCAGTGGTGCGGGCCTTGTGATCCACGAATCGCTGCACGTATTTCTGCGTCGCAGCCGCGAGTTCCTCCGCCGAGTAGAAGCGATAGGCGGGGTCGAGCACGTCCTGGTTGGCGATCGCTTGGTCCGTCGCCTTGATGAACAACTCACCGTCGGCCAGAACGGCGTCCTTGTCCTTGTCGCCCGTCTTGCGCCACTCGAAGGTGTAGTGGAGGTCGGCGGGCAGCTCGATCCTCGGCCGACCCGCCTGCTGCGTCGCGCTCGCGCCGGGTGTGGCCGACGCCTCGTCGCCGGTGTCCGCCCCGGCGATCTTGTCGTTGGCCTTCGGCTTGCCACCATCCCCGCCGCACGCGGTCAAAAGCAGCGCGGCTGACGCTCCGACGGCAACTGTGGCAAGCAGACGGGAACGGCAGTTCACGGTGGACTCCTGTGCGGCGTGGGGTGCGGAAGGGCATCGACACGCTAGCGGCGGCCTGCGCGACGACACCAACGCGAACGGTGGCGAACGGGCAACAGCAGCCCGTGGAACGGACGTCCGCGGAGTCGGGGCTCAGCGGTTGATGGACTGGATCTCCTGCACGACGACGTCCTGGTCGGCTCCGAAGGTGCCGTCCGGCAGATTGCGGGCGTCGGGTACGCCGGTGCCCGTCCAGTGGATCTTCCAGGTGATGGTGGCCCTCAGCTTGTACGAGCCGTCACCCGAGGAACGGAGATACTTCACTCCGCACGGAGGCGTCTCCCCTGCCTTCCCCTTCGCGTACGCCTCGCCGATGCGGTCGCCCGCGATCTCACAGACGCCCGAAGCGGGATACGTCTGCGCGTCCGCCGTACCGGGCTCGATCTTCAGCGCAACCGGCTCCGCCGTCGTCGTCGCGGTCACATTCAGCAGCGGCACCGACGCCGTCACCGACACCGGCTTGAACTTCGCCGTGTCCAGCCACGCCCACGTCGGCAGATTCACCTTCGTCGTCCCCGCCGGAGCCAGGTCCACCCTCGTCGACGGCACCCGTATCTCCGCGTAAGCGAGCTGCGCCAGCATCTCCGGAGTGATCGCCTCCGGGACATCCGCCGGCGGGGCCTCACCCGTGTCCACCCAGAAGATGCCCTCGGTGCACTTCAGCGCGCCGGGGTCGCCCTCACGGCCCGGCGTGACGTACGAGTCCCACCAGTAGCCCTTGCCGGACTTGGCCTTGTTGAAGTCCTTGGCCTCGCCGCCGTTGACGTACTTGTCCCGCTGCGTCTGGTCCCACTGGGGACCGGTGGACTCGGCGTTCCAGATGGGCTCCAGGTACTTCTGCAGCTCGTCCGGCGTGTACTTCGGAGCGTAATAGCAGGCGGGCGGGGTCCAGTCCCCGGAGGAAGAGGTCACCGGCCCGGAGGAGTCCCCCGACCCATTCTTGGAGCGATCGAACACCACAGCGCCGGCTGTGGCGGTGACCTTCTGATTATCCTTACCGCCGTTCACCTGCGTCTCGGAACCAGAACCCTTACCGCCCGGGACGAAGTCCGCCCAAGCGCCCGGGGCACTACCGATCACCAGAACGCCCGCCAGCAGAGCGGCACGAACGGTGTTCCTCGCTACGGCTGGCACTGAGCCGCCCCCCTAGTGGAAATGATCTGCGATGTCTGCCACACACCTTCTGAGCTCTTGTCCAAGCGTGTGTTGTAAAGGACGTAGCTGTTCTTGGTGGCCGGGGTCTTGTTGACCTTGTTGGTCTTCTTGTCCTTGGCGTAGCCCTTGCTCTCGTCCGCGCAGAACGTGAGCGAGGCAGAGGTCTTGCCGTCGAGGGTCACGGTCCGGTCGTAGTACCGCGCCTCACCCGTAAGGGTGGATCCCGCGTCCTTGAACTGATTGACCCAGGTCAACGCGGCTGCCAGAGCCTTGCCGGTGTTGTAGTACCCGATCGCCTCACCCTTGGGATCCGTCCCGGTGATCGCCGCGTCCACGGAGCGCATGCGCTCCGCGCTGTCGGCGAGGACGGCATCCTTGATGTCGTTGCCGGTCTTCGCCCCTTCGAAGGTCAGGGTGAGATCCGACGGCAGCTCGATCTTCGGTCGGTCCGTAGATTGCGTCGCGCTCGCGCTGGGCGTGGCCGACTTCTTGTCGCCGGTGTCCGCTCCGGCGATCTTGTCGTTGGCCTTCGGCTTGTCACCACCCCCGCCGCACGCGGTCAAAAGCAGCGCGGCTGACGCTCCGACAGCGACTGTGGCAAGCAGGCGGGAACGGCGGTTCACGGCAGACTCCTGTGCGGCGTGGGGTGCGGAAGGGCACCAACACGCTAGCGGTGGCCTGTGCGACGACACCAGCGCGAACGGTGCCAACCGAGTAACAGTGATTGACCAAAGATGCCCATACTGTGCCCAACTGGCTTACGAGAAGCTTTGATTGAGTCACAACCATCGGAGAACCGCTTCACCGAGTTGCTGTCCGCAAAGCAACTCGGCCCCGGTCCTCGACACCTCAGGGACGACCTACCGGCAGGCGGCGCTACCCCGCTGCGAAGTCAGCGTCTCCGTGACCCAGACACCTTGCTCGTCGACTCGAAGAAGGCTGTCGTAGAGGACATAGTTGTCCTTCGACTTCGGAGTCACCTCCGTCTTGCCCGTCTTCAAGCTCTTGTTGTAGGCCTTGTTCTGGTCCTCGCAGTAGACGAAGGCCGCCGTTCCGTCAGAGTTGATCGTCACCTTGGAGTCGTAGTAGCGCTTCGCTCCGGTGATGCGGTCCTTGTAGTCCACGAACTCCTGAATGAACTTCTGGCTCCCGGCCGCCGCCGTGCCCTCGGAGTAGAAGCGGTACGCCTTGTCCAACGGGTCCTGCGCGGCGATGGCCATGTCCACGGCCTTGATGAACTGCTCGCTGTCGCTGAGCACCGCATCCTTGTCCTTGTCGCCCGTACCGGGCCACTCGAAGGTGTAGGTGAGATCCGACGGCAGCTCGATCTTCGGCCGGCCTGCCTGCGGTGTCGCGCTCGCGCCGGGTGAAGCCGACTCCCTCCCCCCGGCGTTCCTGCCGACGGCCTTGTCGTTGGCCTTCGGCTTGTCACCACCCCCGCCGCACCCGGACAAGAGCAGCACCGCTGACGCTCCGACAGCAACTGTGGAAGGCAGAAGAAAACGGCGGTTCACGGCAGACTCCTGAGCGGCGCGGGATGCGGAAGGGCACCAACACGCTAACCGGGGCCTGTGCGACGACACCAACGCGAACGGTGCCAACCCAGTAACAGCGGCCGACCACAGAGACCCATAACGTAGCCAACTAGCCTCACGACAGCCCGGATTGAGTGTGGGCTGCCGGGATGGCGGTTCACCCGGTTGCTGTCCGCAAAGCTCCCGGCCCGTCGAAGCCGGTCATCGTCGCGATCTGACGGAGGATCGCCCGGTACTGCTCGCGCCGTCCGGCAGCGGTCGTGCTCAGCGTGAACACGGCCAGCCGCCTGCAGTCCGGATGCGGCAGATAGGCACGGAACTGGACCAAGGGTGTCCGGGGAAGCCCTTCGACCGTGCCGGGGGTATGGACGGCCTCGCTGAACGTGACCGGCCCGCAGGGAAGTTCGGCGTACTCGACGGCCGCCCGCGCGTCGAGCCCGCTCACCGCACGGGCGGCCGTGACGGCTCGCGGTGCCACCGCCGTGGTCCGCCAGGAGACGGTGAAGAACGACAGCAACGGCCCGCCGCCGGCCCCGGCTCCCTCGTCGACGTCGTCCCGGTGCAACCCGATCGAGCAATGAACGGTTCCCGCCTCCCTCAACGCACCGAGCAGCCGCTGCCCTTGGGTGAATTGGGCGATGAACTGCTGCCGTACCTTCTCGTCGGGAGCCGCTTGGAGGAACGGCGCGAGGGCGATACACAGATCGTCTGCCGCCGAGGAGTCCGGTGCGGGAAGCAGCGCGTCGAGAGGCACCGCGGTGAAGCCGGCGGGCTCCGCGAACCAGATGTCCGCGTCGGGGTCTTCCGCCGAATCGGCGACGGTGAAGCGGGGGGCCGTGGTCATCGGATCCTGCCCGGTACGAGTCAGTGGGGATGCGAGTGCGGGCGCACCGCCTCGGGGACATGGGCACCGGACCGACGGGCCCGTTCGAGGGCGGCCGGGCTCGCGTTCCAGTCGGTCGGCTCGATGCCCCGGCGGCCCGTGGCCGTGCGCTGATAGAGCAGGTGCAGTCGCTTGGGGGCCTCGCCCTTTCGCCGGGAAGCTGCGATGACGGCGATGAAACGGGGGTCACCGGCGAACCAGAGCGGCTCGATCTCCGCCTTCAGCTCCGGTTTCGTACGAGCGGTACCGAACCTTCGCATCCACCAGAAGGTACGCATACCGGAAAGAAACAGCAGCGGAATCCGCTCCCCCGGCTCCTCGGGATTGGGCAGCTCCAGCCACATCTCATCCTCTTCGACCAACGGATGCCGGTTCCGCCCCCGGGGCGCATCCGAGAGGAACTGCCAGGGGTACTGCCAGAGGACGCGCTGGATGTAGATGGAGGGCCGGATGTAGGCGAGTTGGAGGACGGCTCGGAAGGTCGCATACCCCAGGAGGGGGACGAAGAGCGGGGTGAACCCCGGGGACAGAAAGACCACCAGGACAGCCAGCGAGCCGATCCAGACGGCGATCCAGCCCACCAAGCGCAGAACGAGCGAGATCAAGTGCTGAACGAAGGCCCTTCTGGTCGGGGGGTGGTCCCATGCGGTCGGGTACTCGGTCGGAGCCATGCGATGTCTGCTCTCTGTTCGGAAATCAAAAGACGTGACGGGCGATATCGACAAGGCCTCCGACGTCGAGGCCAAGCCTGGCGCCGTCGATAGTCGCCACCGAGCCGTCCTTGATCCCGTCGTCGGTGTCCACCGCGGTCATGGCGAGGCCAACGCCCGCGGTGCCGACGCCTACCGAAGCCGAGGTGACCTCAATCCCTTTCGTGATCTGCGCCGCTCTGGCGCCGCGAACCGTAAAGCCGAGCAGCGCATTGTCCAAGCTCGAAATGGATTTCGCGTGCTCCATGGTGCTGCTCCCAAATCGGACGGCCCGTTGCCCCATGGAGAGGGCTTCACCCGTCTCGCTCGCGGCCCGAAGCCCAACCGCAGCGCCCTTACTCACGGCGGCAATGCCGGGAATCATGCCTAGAGCGTCACCCCCGACAGTCACGAGGTTGCTCCAGAAGTCGGTGTCGAGCTCCCCCTTGGCAAAGCCATCTCGCAACGATGCCCACACCGTGGGGTGCCCAGAGACTCGGATGGTCAACGACGTCGCACTCAAAGCCGACGCAACCAGCAGCAACACCGCGGCCAATGTCCCGCCCGACACAACGAACAACGCAACCAAGCCGATCACCGCCCCCAGCGTGCTCAAGATGTCCGGCAGGTTCTCGATGACCCAGTCGAGTGCCGAGTCGAACCAACCCGGCTCCTGCGGGGCCAGTCTCTTCGTGGCGTCGCGGATCTTTCCGGCACGCAGCCGGGCCCGGTGCTCGTGTTCCTCGGCGAGTTCGCGCGCCGTCCCGCGAATCCTGCGCAGAGCGTCCTCGGCGTCGTCCACCGCCGTGTTCGCCTTGGTCAGTGCCTTCCGCGCTTCGTCGTGCGCGGCGCCCTTCCCTTCCAGGTCGGGGCTGTCACCCACGTTCGTGGCGTGACCCTTCGCCCGGTCCAGGGCGGCCTGGGCGTCCTTCGCGTCCTGTTCGAGTCGCTTCGCCCGCCGCTGGAAGTCGTCGAGTTCGCCTTCCCAGCGGTCGAGTTGTCCGGCGGCCTTGCGAATGGAGTGCGCCGCGTTCTTCAGGTTCAGGGGAAGCGGTCCGCCGTCCAACTGCTCTCGGAAGGCGACGGCCGCGTCGCCCTTCCAGTAGCTGCCGTCCATCAGCCTGGTGACGAGTCCGTGCGTCTCCTCAAGGACCTTGGCGCACTCCGTGAGCTTCTTGCGGAGGCCGCTCACGGTCTCCGTACTGCCCGGCACCGGATTGAAGCCGAGATGCGGGTAGTCGGGGTGGGGGATGCGCGGGTCGAGCGCCGACCCCGTGTCCTCGGGCGCGTACGTCACCTCGTACCGCCGCCCCTGCCGTTTCCGGCCTTCCTCAGAGCCTGTTCCAGGGCCCTGTCCACCTCGCGGTAACTGTCCCGACTCTTCCCGATGATCTTGGCCAGGTCCTCGGTCTGCTCGCCGATCTGATCGGCCCCAAACTTCCAGTTGTCCTGGAATTCCTCGCAGGCACAGTCGAGATCGTCCGTTCCCAGACCGGTGACCGTCGCGTCCCCCAACGCCCTGCGCAGGCCCTGCAACGACTCGGTCGACTTGCCGAGCATCTTCATGAAGTGCGACAGCTCATCGCCGTCGACAGCCAACCGCTCCGCCACGCCCTCTGCTCTTTCCGGATCTCAGGGAGTCCGTGGAGCCGGACTCAGCGGTTGATGGACTGGATCTCCTGTACGACGACGTCCTGGCCGGCCCCGAAGGTGCCGTCCGGCAGGTTCCGCGGCGCTGGTATGCCGGTGCCCGTCCAGTCGATTCGCCAGGTGAGGGTGGCTTGCAACCGGTAGGAGCCGGCGCCCGAGGAACGCAGGTACCGCAGCCCGCACGGGGGCGTCTCGCCGGCCTTGCCCTTGGCGTACGCCTCGCCGATGCGGTCGCCCGTGATCTCGCAGACGCCCGAAGCGGGATACGTCTGCGCGTCCGCCGTACCGGGCTCGATCTTCAGAGAGACCGGCTCCGCCGTCGTCGTCGCGGTCACATTCAGCAGCGGCACCGACGCGGTCACCGACACCGGCTTGAACTTCGCCGTGTCCAGCCACGCCCACGTCGGCAGATTCACCTTCGTCGTCCCCGCCGGAGCCAGGTCCACCCTCGTCGACGGCACGCGCATCTCCGCGTACGCGAGCTGCGCCAGCATCTCCGGGGTGATCGCCTCCGGAACATCCGCCGGCGGAGTCTCACCCGTGTCGACCCAGAAGGTGTCCTTGGTGCACCGGGAGGCGGTCGGGTCGCCCTCACGGCCCGGCGTGACGTACGCGTCCCACCAGTAGCCCTTGCCGGACTTGGCCTTGTTGAAGTCCTTGTACGGATGCCCGTTCACGTAGGTGTCGCGCTGATCCGCGTCCCACTGGTACCCCGTCGATTCGAGGCCCCAGATCGACTCCTTGTACGTCTGCATCTGGGCCGGGGTGTATTTCGGAGCGTAGTAGCAGGCGGGCGGGGTCCAGCCACCCGAGGTGGAGGCCACCGGTCCGGCAGATTCACCGCCCCCGTTCCGCGAACGATCGAACACAACAGCACCGGCCGCGGCAAAGAGGTTGCCCTTGCCGTCCGCACCTCCAGAAGCCTGGCCGCTGGGAGCAGGTGTCTGAACCCCTCCGCCGATCTCGTTGTCGGCCGTGGCGGGGGCCGTACCCAGACAGAGCGAACCGATCACCGCGGCGGAGGTCAACGTTCGCCGACCGATGCTCAGGGCCGGCACTTTGCGCTTCCCCTCTGAGAGAAGAGCTTCTCGACGACCCAGACGCCCTTGTCGTTCTTGCGCAACTGGGTGTTGTACAGAACGTAGCTGTTGTTCGTGACGGCCGTTCTGTTGATCCTCTTCGGTTTGAGATACATGTCGTACGCGTGGCTCTGGTCCTCGCAGTAGACGAGCGACGCGTCGGTGGAATCATTCAGGGCTACAGTCGCCGCGTAATAGCGAAACACGCCCGTTGTACGGGCCTTGGCGTTGACGTATGCCTGAACGAACTTCTGGGTTTGCGCGGCTGCTTCGCCCTCGTAGTAGAAGAGGTACGCCTTGTCGAGGGCGTCTTGGTTGACGATGGCCAGGTCGACGGCCCTGATCGACTGCTCGCCGTCCTCCAGTACCGCGTCCTTGTCCTTGTCGCCCGTCCTGGGCCACTCGAACGTGTAAGTGAGATCCGACGGTAATTCGATCTCCGGTCGACCCGCCGGAGGCGTCGCGCTCGGCGAAGCCGGCGTCGCACTCCCCACCCCCGCGATCCCGCGCGTCTCGTCACCCCCGCCGCAGGCGGTCAGCAGGAGCAGTGCGGCTGTCGGGAGCAGGCGGGCGCGGCGGTTCACGGGGGCTCCTGGCGGCGTGGGGTGCGGGAGGGGCGGCGGCACGTCACGCTAGCGGGGCCCCTGCCACAGCACCACAACGAAGGGCGCCGAGCAGGTGGATATAGGGGTTCATAGCATGACCAAACGGCCACCCAGAACCTTCGATTGAGTGACATCACGGGATGAAAGGGGACTAGGGGCAGGACCGGGACAAAGGCGGGGCCGAAATCGGGACGAGGGGTGCCCCCGCGAGTCGGGGCAGTGAAGCACCGGCTCAAGGGACACCCCCGTCGCTCAGCGGCCGCTAGGCCTTCGCCCGGTGCCCCCGGGTCGACGAACGCCCGCCGCCCCCACGGCCCTTGGCACCGTTCGGCCAGAGACGCGGGCTCCGCTTGGCGGCGATGTCCTCGATCCAGCCGAAGGCCAGGATGGTCAGGCCTATCAGCGGCCACACCAGGACGAACATCCACAGGGTGTAGGTGGAGTCCAGGGCCGCCGTCGCACGCTCGTTGTCCATGAAGGGGAGGCTGTAGAGCTGGTCGAGGATCGGGACCGTGGCCATGATGAGCGTGTTGTGCCACAGGTAGATCGTGACCGCGCGGTTGTTGGACAGCGTCACCAGCTTGTCCCACCGGGCGAGGCGGCCCGGCAGCTCCCGCCAGGACGGGCTGTACTGGAGCAGGATCACCACGAAGCCGAAGGACCACATCGCGTCGGCCAGCGGGATGTCGTTCAGGTCCCAGCCGTCGGGGCCCAGATGACCCGAGGCCCACCACAGGGCGAAGGCCATCATCAGGGCCGAGCACGAGATGGCGATGTAGCGCGGGACCTTCGCGAGCATTCCCTCGTGGTGGGCGAAGCCCAGGATCCAGCAGCCTCCGTAGACGGTGAAGTCGGTGACGGCGTTACCGGTCTCACCGGGGATGGCGACCAGCCCGGTGCCGACCACGGCCGTCAGGGCGAGGGGAGCCAGCGCGGTCACCCACGGAGCACGGCGGAACGCCCACAGCATGAACGGGGACGCGACCACGAACCACAGATACGCGCGCAGGTACCAGAGCACACCCGCGGCCTCGACCGCCCAGGTGTCCTCGAGCAGGCCCGACGGGGAGCCCAGGTGCCAGGGGAACGGAGGGGCGCCGATCGGGACGACGTAGTCGAGCAGCTCCACCACGTGCCAGCCGCCACCGAGGTCGGGGTCCTTCGCGGGGTTCCAGCCGCCCAGGAACATCATGGCCAGCACCACCGCGCCGAACGCCCAGAGCGGGGGCAGCAGACGCCTGATGCGTCCCCGGATCACGCTCAGCGGCGGACGGCTCAACGAGCGCGCCATCAGGGAGCCCGCCAGCGCGAACATCACGCCCATGGAGGGGAAGAGAACCGTGAGCCAGGCCCAGCCGAACAGGTGGTACACGACCACGCGGACCAGTGCCATGGACCGGAGCAGGTCCAGATAGCGATCGCGGCTGCCGGAGCGGCGCGGGGCCGGGTCCGTACTCGGGTCTGTACTCGGGTCCGCACTCGGGTCCGTACCCAGGTCCGCACCCGGCTGCCCCTGCCCCTGCCCCGGCCCCGGCCCCTGCAACGGCGGGCGCAGCCAGGCGTCCGCGGGCGCTCCCGGGTCCGTGCGCGGTTGCGGGACCGCCGGCCTCGGGGTGCCCAGCGGCGGAGTCGCGCCCGCCGGGTACTCGTGCGTGGTCATCCGACCGGCCTCCGTTCGTTCCCGCCGTGCGACGCCGGCTGCTGCGGAACCGGTCCCGGGACCGAAGCCGGGACCGATCCCGGTGCCGCGCCCACGACGCCGGTGCGGCGCAGCTTCTGCCAGCGCAGCCGGCCGCCGGTGAGGGCGGTGATCCACGACTGCAGCAGGACGACGTACATCAACTGCCGGTAGAGGATCTGCTGCAGGGGCAACGAGATCAGATGGGTCATGCGTTCCTTGTCCAGGCGGAAGGCGTACGCCGCGCACACCGCCTGGATTGTGAGGACGCCGAGCCAGGCGACGATCGTCCTCCGGGTCGGGCCGAAGACGACGCCGTACAGGAGGAAGACGTCGATCAGCGGCGCGAGGAGCGGGGCCAGGACCATGAACAGGGAGACCAGGGGCAGGCCGATCCGGCCGAAGCGGCCCGAAGGGCCCCCTTCGATCAGGGCACGGCGGTGCTTCCAGATCGCCTGCATGGTGCCGTAGCACCAGCGGTAGCGCTGGGACCACAGTTGCTGGACGGACTCCGGGGCCTCGGTCCAGGCGCGCGCGTCCTCCGCGTAGACGACCCGCCAGCCGTCACGGTGGAGGGCCATCGTGATGTCGGTGTCCTCGGCGAGGGTGTCGTCGCTCATGCCGCCGACCCGTTCGAGCGCGGTGCGGCGGAAGGCTCCGACGGCGCCGGGGATGGTCGGCATGCAGCGCAGCAGGTCGTACATGCGGCGGTCGAGGTTGAAGCCCATCACGTACTCGATGTGCTGCCAGGAGCCGATGAGGGACTCCCGGTTGCCGACCTTGGCGTTGCCCGCGACCGCGCCGACCCTGGGGTCGGCGAAGGGCTGGACGAGTTCGCGGACGGTCGCCGGCTCGAAGACCGTGTCGCCGTCCATCATCACGACGATGTCGTGACCGGCGTTCGCCAGGCCCCGGTTGAGGGCCGCGGGCTTGCCCGCGTTGAGCTGGCGCACGACGCGTACGTTCGGCAGGTGCATGTCCTCGACGATGCGGGCGGTGCCGTCGCCCGAGCCGTCGTCGATGACGATGATCTCGATGGGGTGCTCGCTCGCCATGAGGGAGTTCACGGTGTTCTCGATGCACTTGGCCTCGTTGTACGCCGGGACCAGCACCGTCACCGGTTCGGTGACCGGCGCCGGGCCCCAGCGGAAGTCCTTGCGGCGGACCCGGCGGGCGTGCAGGGCGGAGAGCAGGAGCATCATCCCGAAGCGGGTGAAGACCAGCACGCCGATGATCGCGATCCCGACGACCAGGACGTCGGTGGTCTTCTCCGAGGCCTGCACCAGGAAGATCCAGGCCCTGCCCTTCCAGAGGTCGGCGCCGGCCACCGGGGTGTTCGCGCTCGGCGCGTCGAGTGCTTCGGTGAGGTTCTGGAACTCGTAGCCCTTGGCCTGCAGCCGGGGCAGGAACGTGGTCAGGGCCTGCACGGTCTGGTGGCGGTCGCCGCCCGAGTCGTGCATCAGGACGATGGCGCCCTTGCCGCCCTTGGGCGTGGCCCGGCGGATGATCTCGTCGACGCCCGGCTTCTTCCAGTCCTCGCTGTCGGTGTTGTTGACGACGGTGATGTAACCGCGGGTTCCGACATATTGCGCCACCGGCCAGGACTTGTCGTCCATCGCGTCGGCGAACGAGGAGTACGGGGGACGGAACAGGGAGCTGCGGATGCCCGCCGCGCCCTCCAGCGCCAGTTGGTTCTGCGACAGTTCCCAGTCGATTCGGCTCTTGGACTGGTACGACAGGTCGGGGTGGTTGAAGGTGTGCAGGCCGACCTCGTGGCCCTCCTTCACCATCCGTTCGACGAGGTCCGGGTAGCGCGAGGCCATGGTGCCGGTGACGAAGAAGACCGCGTGGGCGTGGTGCGCCTTGAGGACGTCCAGGACCTTGGGGGTCCAGGTCGGGTCCGGGCCGTCGTCGAAGGTGAGGACGAGACGGTGGTCCGGGACGCTGAGACTGGTCGTGCGGCCGCTGCGGGTGTCGATCACCGGGCCGCCGTCGAGGATCTTCTGCGGCACCTTGTCCGTTGCCGCCTCGGGCCGGACGCGGTGGTCCGCGAGGATCTCGCTGTGCACGTAGCCGCGCAGCATCAGCATCGCCATCATCGCGAGCAGGACGACGAGGGGCAGCAGGAAGCGCATGGGGAGGCGACGGCGCGGGGCGTCGCGGTCCTGGCGCAGTGTGGTGGGTCCGGCAGGTGCGCGTCGGCGGAGGCCGCTCATTCGGTGCCGGCCCCCGCTCCGGTGGAGCCTGCGGTGCCGGTGGTCTCCGTGGGGGCGGGTGTGCTGCCGGGGGTGGTCGCCGGGGCGGAGGCCGAGGGCTGGCCGTCCGCCGAGACGGAGGGTTGGGGCTCGGGGTCCGGGTCCTTGGGGGTGACGCCGGGGTTCGGCTTCCTGGTCGCCGACGTGCTGGGCTTGGGGTCGCCGGACGCGCCCGTCGCGGAGGCGGAGGCGGAGGCGCCGGACGAGGCGCTCGAACCGGGTGAGGGTGTCGTGCCGTCGACGGCCGTGGCCGGCGCGCCGGGCGCGGTGGCGGCGCCCCGGCCGGCGGGGTTCACCGACTGCGTGGGCAGCGGCGAGGTCTCGACCTTCCCCGCGGGCGTGTCCTCCTCCTGGCCCGGCACCGGGAGCCAGGGGGCGTTCGAGTTGCCCGAGAGGAGCGTGGCGACGATCACGACGGCGTAGACCGCGCAGGCCACGGCGACGAGCATGCCGAGGCGGCGGAAGCGGCGGCTGCGGCGGCCGGACGCGTCGACGAAGACGGGGCCGTCGGTGGATTCGGTGGTTCCCGGGACGTCCTTGCCCGCCCGGCCCCTGCGGCCCGCCCGGCCGGCCGCCGTACGGCCGGGCCGGGCGTCTGCCTCGCGGCTCGCGCTGTCGAGCTGGATGGTGACCTCGTGCGGGTCGTGACCGTTCGCCGGTTCGCCGGAGTTCTCCCCGGAAGCGGGCGGCGGAGGGCCGAAGTCCGGTGCGGAGTCGGGGAGCAGCCCGGTCGCCGGACTGTCGTCGAAGGTGGGTCCGTCGCTGAAGAAGGGCCGTACCTGGGTTGTACGGGTGCGGGACGGCCGCTCCGCCGTGACCGTGCCTCCGGCGGCGGGCCACGCGTCCGGTTCACGCTCGGACATCGGTCCCGCGTCGGACCGGCGGCCGCCTAACACGTCGGTCTCCGGCGCACGGGCGACCAGAACTTCGGTCTCCGGCGCACGGCTGAACAGCACTTCGGCCTCCGGCACACGACCGGCGAGCACGTCGGTCTCCGGTTCCGGGATTCGCTCGGGACGTCCGCCGACTGCTCGCTCGGCGCGTTCCCCATGTTCGGGTCTGATGCCAACCCCCATATCCGGCCACGAAAGGGTTCTGTCGGCCTGCGGCCGGGCGGTCGGCCCTCCGGCCTCCCGTACAGGTGACGGATCGACGCGACGCCCGTCCCGCCCATCGATGTCCCGGTCGGCCGGTTGGGCGTCTTTCCGCCAGTTCTCCACGCGCACGTGCATCCCCCCATGGGACTGCTCACGGGTGCGCGACGACTCCGGGCAAATGCTGTCCATGTCGACTGGACCAAGCCCCCACTCGGTCCAAAGCGCCCCAATATCACACCGCGCCCGGAGGCAGGAATGTAGCGCAGGGCGGGACTCGTACGGATACGTCTCATGCATCTCTCAGGGAAATGAGGGCGTCGGTGGCTGGAATCCACCCTCCCTGGGGACTCAGTAGCCAACTTTCTTCGCTCGCAAGTTCGGCTGCGGCTCGTACGAGCGCATCGATCCCCGGATGAACGAGTCCCTTGCGCCACACGAGTGACACCGGTGACAGGGGTACGGGGTCGATCAGAGGCCTCGACACCGAACCCGGCATGGCCGGAAACTCCACTACGGCGAGCACGGGATTCCGCCACTTCGCCATGATCCGCCCGAATTCCTGCGCCCCGACAGCAACCGGTGCGGGTGACGCGAGTCCGATGTCCCGTCCCTCGAACAGGTGATGCGCCAGGTCGGTCCACTCCAGGGTCTTGGGGTTCCCCGCCCCCGCGTACACCGTCTCGCCCGCGAGCGCGGCGAGCGGCACCGCGTCCAGGGCGGCGAGGTGATGGTCCTCGGGCAGGACGACGGCCATCGGCTCGTAGCGCACGACCCGATGCTCCAGCCGGGCCCGCACGGCGGGGTCGAGTCCCGCGAAGCGGCCGAACGACACGTCCAGACGGCCGGCGAGCAGATCCGCCGCCGCGCCGGTGAGCCCGCTCTCGTAACGGGCCATCAGTTCGCTATCGGGGGCGAGGTCGCGGGCCCGGTCGAGGATGCGGCTGGAGACCAGGCCGGGTGTGTTCACGTCGACGAGCAGCGGCCGCTCCTCACCGCCGGGCCGCGCGAAGGCGTCGAGCAGCGCGTCGTGCGCCTCCAGCACGCGGCGCGCGTACGGCAGCAGCCGCTGGGCTTCCAGCGTCGGCGTCACCTGCCGGGTCGTCCGCACGAACAGCTCCGCCCCGAGCTCTCGCTCCAGCCGGCGGATGTCACGGCTCAGGGACTGCTGGGCCACGTACAGGCGGGCGGCGGCGCGGGTGAAGTGCAGCTCCTCGGCGACGGCGAGGAAGGCGCGCAGCAGACGGAGGTCCAGGTGACCGGGAAAGGGGCGTTGACCAGGCATCACGCGAACCTACAACCCAAGTGCGTGAATCGCGACGGAGTAAGTGTTGGACCGCCCCCGCGACGCCGGGCGACGGTTCGTCCATGTCACCGCTCACCCCGTACCGCCGTCTGTTCGCGCTGCCCGGCACCCGCGCCTTCACCCTCGGGAACCTCGTGGCCCGGCTGCCCATGGGTATGTTCAGCGTGAGCGCGGTCATCATGATCGCCGGGGCGCGGGGCTCGTACGCGCTCGCCGGCGCCGTCACGGCGACGGGTCTCGCGGCGACGGCCGTGGTCGCTCCCTGGACCGCGCGGCTCGTCGACCGGCACGGGCAGGCCCAGGTGGCCGTTCCCGCCACGGCCTTCGCGCTGCTCGGAGGTACGGGGCTGGTGGCGTGCGTGCGCTTCGGCGCGCCCGACTGGACCCTCTTCGCCGCGTACGCCGCCACCGCCACGACCCCCAACACGGGCGGGATGTCCCGCGCCCGCTGGGCCCACCTCCTGAAGGGGGACGCGGCGGCCCTGCACACCGCGAACTCCTTCGAGCAGGCCGTGGACGAGCTGTGCTTCATGCTGGGCCCGGTGCTCGCGGCCTTCCTGTGCGGGGCGGTCTCCCCGGAGGCGGGCATGCTCGTGGGGTCCGCGCTGCTGATGACGGGCGTCCTGCTCTTCACCGCGCAGCGTTCGACACAGCCGCCGCTCCGGCCGGCCACGGCATCGGGGTCGCCCCTGCTCGCGCCCGGTATGCCTCCGCTGCTGCTCTCCTTCCTCGCCACCGGCGCGGTGTTCGGCGCGATGGAGGTGGCCACGATCGCGTTCGCGGACGAGCGGGGACACGGCTCCGCCGCGGGCGTGGTGCTCGCCCTCCAGGCGGCGGGGTCGTGCGTGGCGGGCCTTCTGTTCGGCACGCTGCGGCGGGAGACTCCGCCGCCCGGACGCGAGGCTTCCGCCGGCCGCGCGGCAGGCTCTTCCGAGCGCGGCGAGCCCTTCGGACACTCCGTGTGCTCCGCCCCGCTCGACGCCGACACGCTCGCCGCTCGGCGGTACGCGGTG
Source organism: Streptomyces sp. NPDC059371 (assembly GCF_042751995.1). Lineage (NCBI taxonomy): Bacteria > Bacillati > Actinomycetota > Actinomycetes > Kitasatosporales > Streptomycetaceae > Streptomyces > Streptomyces sp. NPDC059371. Next base: position 30,169 of record NZ_JBHYXD010000075.1, read on the forward strand.
TGTGTCGGCGCCATGGCCGTTCTGCTGACGCTGCCGCTCCTCGCCGTCCGGCTCACCGGCTCGCTCACGGTTCTCGCGGGTGCGCTGCTCGTGGCGGGCATGGCGACCGCTCCGACCATGGTCACCGGCATGACCCTGGTTCAGCGGCGCACGCCCGAGGGCCGGCTGAACGAGGGCATGACGCTCGCGGTGACCGGTCTGCTGGGCGGGATAGCCGGCGGCTCCGCGGCGGGCGGATGGATGGTGGAGCGCTGGTCACCGGCCGCGGGATACACGGTCCCGGTCGCCGCGGCGACGATCGCGCTGGTGATCGCCGCCCTGGCCGCGAGGACGAGTACGGCGCGGCACCGGGAGCGGCACCTCGAACTGGACCCGGTCACCACCTCGTAGCCCCGAGAGCACCGCCCCGAACTCGACCGATCACCACCTCGTAGCCCCGGAAGCAGCACCTCGAACTGGACCCGGTCACCACCTCGTAGCCCCGAGAGCGGCACCTCGAACTGGACCCGGTCACCACCTCGTAGACCCGAGAGCACCGCCTCGAACTCGATCCGGGGAACACTCCCTACACCCGGGGGGCGGCGCCCCGACACCTCGCGCCCGACACCTCACGGCCCGAGCCCGCCGGCGCCGTCCCACCCACAGCACGCAGCCCGCGCAGCCCGCCGTCGTCCGACCCGCCGAACCCCTGCCCCAATTCCGGTTCAGCCCATTGACGTGCCCACGGCCGCCACCTACCTTCCCCCGTCGAAGCGCTTCGACGTCATGCATCGAAACGATTCGACGACCGTGCATGACGGCCCGATACCCATCCAACTCCTCTGGAGGCAGTGGATGTCGACGACACGACGGCGCCTGGCGGCGACGGTGGCGGTGACCTTGACAGGTGCCCTGCTGGCGACGGCATGCGGCGGCTCGGACAGTGGCTCCGCGGACGGCAGGACACTCAGACTGTGGCACTACGAAGGGCCGGACAGCGCGATGGGGGTGGCCTGGAACGAGGCCATCAAGGAATTCGAAGCGCAACACCCGGGCGTCAAGGTGAAGTTCGAGGAGAAGGGCTTCGAGCAGATCCAGAAGACCGCGCCCATGGTCCTGAACTCGAACGACGCCCCCGACCTCATGGAGTACAACAAGGGCAACGCGACGGCTGGGCTCCTCAGCAAGCAGGGGCTGCTGACGGACCTGACGGCCGAGGCCACCGCGCGCGGCTGGGACAAGAAGCTCAGCGCCGGTGTGCGGACCACGAGCCAGTACGACACGAACGGCGTCATGGGCTCCGGCAAGTGGTACGGCGTGACCGACTACGCCGAGTACACGATGGTCTTCTACAACAAGGACCTCTTCAAGAAGTACGGGATCGCGGAGCCGGCCACGTACGACGAACTGGTCTCCGCGATGGACGCGTTCGTGGCGAAGGGCGTCACCCCGCTCGCCAACGCGGGCGCCGAGTACATGGCCCAGCAGTACCTCTACCAGCTCGCCCTCTCCAGGGCCGACCGCTCCTGGGTCGACACGTACGAGCTGTACAAGGGCAAGGCCGACTTCCACGACACGGCCTGGAGCTACGCGGCGGACACCTTCGCCGACTGGGTGAGGAAGGGGTACATCTCCAAGAAGTCCAGCGGCACGAAGGCCGAGGACGCGGGCGTGTCCTGGATCCAGGGCAAGTCGCCGATCCTCTTCTCCGGAAGCTGGTGGTACGGCCGCTTCGAATCGGAGGCCACGTTCGACTGGGACTCCGGCCTGTTCCCGGGCTCGAACCTCACCCTGGGCTCCGGCGGCAACCTGTGGGTGATCCCCAAGGGCGCCAGGAACAAGGAACTGGCCTACGACTTCATCGATATCACCATGTCGAAGAAGATCCAGAACTTGCTGGGCAACAAGGGCGGTGTCCCGGTGGCCGCGGACACGTCCGCGATCACCGACGCCAGGACCAAGACCCTGATAGCCGACTACAACACCCTCTCGGGGCGTGACGGGCTCGCCTTCTATCCGGACTGGCCGGTCGCGGGCTTCTACGACACCCTCGTCTCCGAGACGCAGAAGCTGATCACCGGCAGCGAGAAGCCCGACGCCTACCTGGACAACCTCCAGAAGGCGTACGACAAGGGCGTACCGCGGCGATGACGGTGACCGCCGAACGCGGCGGGCGGGTGACCGGCCCGAAGGCCCGGGCCGGTCACCCGAGCCGCCCGCACACCTCCTACGCGCTGTTCCTGCTGCCCGGCGTGCTCGCCTTCACGGCCGTCGTCGTCGTGCCGTTCCTGATGAACACCGGGATCAGCTTCACCGACTGGCAGGGGGTCGGCACCCCTTCGTGGACCGGGCTCGCCAACTACCGCGCCCTGCTGGACGACAGCGAGTTCTGGGCGTCGTTCCGGCACAGCCTGTTCATGGTGCTGGCGATGGCCCTCGTCCCGACGGCCATCGGACTCGTCCTGGCCGCGGCCCTGTTCGACTACGTCGGCAGACATTTCGGCAGCAGGATCGTGGCCGTGCTGCGGGCCTGCTACTACCTCCCCCAGGTGCTGCCGATCGCGGTCGCGGGCATCGTCTGGAGCTGGATCCTCGCCCCCGACGACGGCTCGCTCAACGCGCTGCTCAAGGCCGTCGGTCTCGGCTCCTGGCGGCAGGACTGGCTCGGCGACCCGGAGTTCGCGCTGTACAGCGTGATGGGGGTGATGGTCTGGGTGCAGCTCGGCTTCCCTCTCGTGGTCTTCATGGCGGGACTGCAACGCGTCGACCCGGGGCTGCACGAGGCCGCCGAGCTGGACGGCGCCGGCTGGTGGCGGCGGTTCTGGCACATCACGCTGCCGCAGATCCGCCCGGAGATCTCGGTCGTCCTGCTGTGGTGCACGATCGCCGCGCTGAAGGTGTTCGGAGCGGTCTACGTCCTGACGAAGGGCGGTCCGGGCGGCGCCACCGACGTGCCGTCGTACTTCTCCTTCACCACCTTCTTCGAGAAGACCCAGGTCGGCTACGGCGCCGCGATCTCCACCGTCCTGACCGTGATCATCCTGGCGCCGGCGCTGATCGGGCTGAGGTTCCAGACCCGCGCCGAGGACGCCGAGGAAGGGGTTCGCGTATGACCGGGCGTATGACCGCCCTTCGCCGCTACCCGGTGCTCGTGGCTCTCGTCATCGGCGCGCTGTTCATGGTGCTGCCGTTCGCCGTGGTCGCCCTCAACGCGGTCAAGTCGCCCGCCGAGTACTCCGCGCACGGCCCTCTCGGCCTTCCGCACGGTCTGTACCTCGACGGCCTCGAGGACTTCTGGCAGCGCGTCGACTTCGGGCGGAAGCTCCTCAACTCGGTGCTGATCTCCGGCTCGGTGGCGGCCCTGGCCGCGGTGCTGTCCGTGCTGAACGCGTACGCGATCGGCATCGGCCGGATCAGGGGCCGCGCCTGGGTGCTCGCCTTCTTCGTCCTCGCCAACACGCTGCCGCAGGAGGCCCTCGTCTATCCGATCTACTACTTGAGCAAGCAGGCCGGCCTCTACGACACCAGGCTCAGCGTGATCATCGTGTTCACGGTGCTCCAGACGGCCTTCGGCACCTATCTCCTCTCCGCCGTCCTCGGGCGGTTCCCGCGCGAGATCATCGAGGCCGCGCGGATCGACGGGGCGAACCAGTGGCAGGTGCTGTGGCGGATCGTCGTCCCGGTCAGCCGCCCCACGATCGGTGTGCTCCTCGTCTTCTTCTTCATCTGGACGTGGAACGAGTTCCTGCTGCCGCTGGTCATGCTGATCTCCAACGACAACCAGACCGTGTCGGTGGCCCTCGGCGTCCTCCAGGGACAGCGTCTGATGGACGCCACGATGACGAACGCGGCCGCCCTCCTCGGCGTGCTGCCCGCCATCGTCTTCTTCCTCGTCTTCCAGCGGACCCTCACCCGCGGCATCGCCGTCGGCGCAGTGAAGTAAGGGGTAGGACAGTGAAGTTCACGGACGGCTACTGGCTGCTGCGCGACGGCGTAACCGCGGCCCACCCGGTCGAGGTCCTCGATGTGACCTCGGGCCCGGGCGGCCTGGAGATCCACGCGCCGACGCAGCCCATACGGCACCGCGGCGACCTGCTGAAGGGACCGGTCGTGACGATCAGCGCCCACGCGCCGATGCCCGACGTCATCGGCGTCACGTTCACCCACTTCCAGGGCGAGGAGCCCCGGGGCCCCCGGTTCGAGCTGCACGGAACCGGGTTCACCCCGCACACCGAGTACGACGACGGCCACGCGACCCTGACCTCGGGCGCCCTGTCCGTCCGGGTCGCCCGCACCACGCCCTGGCGCATCGACTTCCTCGCGCACGGCCGGACGCTGACCAGCAGCGGCGCCAAGGGCATGGGCATCATGCGGGACCCGACCGGCGCCCACTATCTGCGCGAACAGCTCGACCTCGGTGTCGGCACCCAGGTCTTCGGCCTCGGCGAGCGGTTCGGGCCGCTCGTCAAGAACGGCCAGGTCGTGGACATGTGGAACGCGGACGGCGGCACCGCCACCGAACAGGCCTACAAGAACGTGCCGTTCTATCTGACGGACGCGGGCTACGGCGTCTTCGTCGACCATCCGGGCCGGGTGTCCTTCGAGGTCGGCTCGGAGGCCGTCTCCCGGGTCCAGTTCAGCGCCGAGACACAGGAGCTGACGTACTACGTCATCCACGGACCGACCCCGAAGGACATCCTGCGCAAGTACACGGCGCTCACCGGGCGTCCGGCCCTGCCTCCCGCGTGGTCCTTCGGCCTGTGGCTGTCGACGTCCTTCACCACCTCCTACGACGAGGACACCGTCACCTCGTTCATCGACGGCATGCGGGACCGTGAACTCCCGCTGTCCGTCTTCCACTTCGACTGCTTCTGGATGCGCGAGTTCAACTGGTGCGACTTCCGGTGGGATCCGCGGGTGTTCCCCGATCCGGAGAGCATGCTGACGCGGCTGAAGGACAAGGGGCTGCGGATCAGCGTCTGGATCAACCCGTACATCGCGCAGCGCTCACCGCTGTTCGCGGAGGGGCGGGCTCTCGGGCATCTGCTGAGACGGCCCGACGGAAGCGTGTGGCAGTGGGATCTGTGGCAGCCGGGCATGGCCCTGGTCGACTTCACCAGCCCGGCGGCCCGGGACTGGTACGCCGGAAAGCTGGAGGCACTGCTGGACCAGGGCGTCGACTGCTTCAAGACGGACTTCGGCGAGCGGGTCCCGCTGGACGTGGCGTACGCCGACGGCGCCGACCCGGAGCGGATGCACAACTACTACACGTACCTCTACAACCAGACCGTGTTCGACGTGCTCCGCAAACACCGGGGGGAGCAGGAGGCCGTCGTCTTCGCCCGTTCGGCGACCGCGGGGAGCCAGCGGTTCCCGGTGCACTGGGGCGGGGACTGCGAGGCGACGTACGCGTCGATGGCCGAGTCGCTGCGCGGCGGACTCAGCCTCGGCATGTCGGGGTTCGGTTTCTGGAGCCACGACATCGGCGGTTTCGAGGGGACGCCGACGCCCGCGCTGTTCAAGCGGTGGCTCGCCTTCGGCCTGCTGTCCTCGCACAGCCGGCTGCACGGCTCGTCCTCGTACCGTGTGCCCTGGCTGTTCGACGAGGAGGCCGTGGACGTCCTGCGGCTGTTCACCCGGCTCAAGCTCCGCCTCATGCCGTATCTGTACGAGGCCGCCCGCACCGCGCACGCCGAGGGGGTGCCGATGATGCGGGCGATGGTCCTGGAGTTCCCGGACGATCCGGGGTGCGCGCATCTGGAGCGGCAGTACATGCTTGGCCCGGATCTGCTGGTCGCGCCGGTCTTCAGCGACGAGGGGGACATCTCCTACTACGTGCCCGAGGGCACGTGGACCCCCTACCTCGGCGGGCCGCCGGTGACCGGACCGCGCTGGGTGCGCGAGCGGCACGGTTTCCTGAGCGTGCCGCTGCTGGTGCGGCCGGGCGCGGTGATCCCGGTCGGCGCGGTGGACGACCGCCCCGATTACGACCACGCCGACGGGGTCACCCTGCGCGCGTACGGCCTGGAGCGCGGCGCCCGGGTGTCGGTGCCGGTCGGCCCGGTCACCTTCACCGTCGTGCGGGAGGGGAACACCCTGCGCGCGTCCTGCGGCGACCCGTCGGCTCCCTGGGGGCTGGCCGCGGGCGGACGCGAGGTACGGGCCCGCGCCCGGACGGGCTTCCTTTCCGTCGAGCTGGAGTCCGACTGATGGTCAAGATCACCGATGTGGCGCGGCACGCCGGGGTGTCCCCGAGCACCGTCTCCTACGCCCTCAGCGGCAAGCGGCCGATCTCCGAGGAGACCCGGCAGCGCGTCGAGGAGAGCATCCGCCGGCTGGGCTACCGTCCGCACGCCGGGGCCCGGGCGCTGGCCAGCAGCCGGTCGAACGTCCTGGCGCTGGTCGTACCGCTGCGGGCGGGCATCCATGTGCCGGTGGTGATGCAGTTCGCGGTGTCGGTGGTGACGGCTGCCAGGCTGCACGACCACGACGTCCTGCTGCTCACCCAGGAGGAGGGCGAGGAGGGACTGCGGCGGGTGGCGGACACCGCGTTGGTGGACGCGCTGATCGTGATGGACGTCCAGCTCCACGATCCCCGGCTGCCGTTGCTGCGCGCGCTGGACCGGCCGTCGGTGCTCATCGGATTTCCGGCCGCCCCCGACGGGCTCACCTGCATCGACCTGGACTTCAGGGCGGCAGGTGAACTGTGTGTGGAGCGGCTCGCGGGGCTCGGGCACCGGGTCGTCGCGCTGGTCGGGTCGCCGCCCGAGGTGTACGTGCGGGGCACGGCGTTCGCGCAGCGGGTGGTGCAGGGGTTCACCGCCGCCGCCGACCGGAACGGCCTGGCCTCGTCCGTCCACCCCTGTGAGGCATCGCCGGCCGCCGCACGCCGGGTCGCCGAGCAACTTCTGCGCGAGCAGCCCGCGTTGACCGGTGTCGTCGTCCACAACGAGCCGGTCCTGGAGCCGTTGATCGACGCGTTCGAGCAGCTCGGCCTGCGGGTTCCGGCGGATCTGTCCGTCACCGCGATCTGTCCGGACGAGCTCGCCGGAAGTCTGCGTGTCCCGGTCACCTCCATCGCCCTTCCGTCGGCCGAGGTGGGCGGGCGGGCGGTCGACCTGCTGATGAGAAAGCTGAACGGCACGCCCTGTCCCGAGGCGACCCTGCTCACGCCCACGATGACGGAGCGTGCCAGTACGGCTCCCCGCACGCTGACGTCCTGAGGGCAAGACGAAGGCCCCGCTGCCTGAGCAGCGGGGCCTTCGTCTTCGATATTCAATTGAGCGCTATTTAATTAGACACATGGGATGAGTGGAGATGGCGGGAATCGAACCCGCGTCCAACGGTGCAAAATCAGGGCTTCTCCGTGCGCAGTTCGCTGTGATTTTCTCAGCCCCGGCGATCACGCGAACAAGTCGCCGACGGGCTCAGCCACTGTTTGATTTCCCATCGAACCCCGTGACCGGGCTAGATGGTTTAGTTCCCTAGATTATGCCAGGATCCGGGTCGGGAACACTCCCGGGCTGACACCCATTAAGGGTCCTTCACTCACTGCTTATTAGGCAGCGAGGGCGAAGGACTGGGAATCGCTCTTGGAATTGGCGATTATTTTTTGCGACATATGGTTTACGAGATCATTGCCGCTTCCTCGACACGCTTCCCCTGCTTCAACAGCCGCTGTCGAAACCGATCATCCCCATGTTGATTTTTCAAAGCTCGGTTCCTCCGGGGAGGAACCCGCGCCCTCGATGGGGTGCGTTGCCATCCTACGTGACCAGCGCACGACGGTGCCAGCGTATTCCCGCGGACCGCCTCACCGGCCGCGTCGGCACCCGTGCTACTCGCCGCGCTGTTTCCGCTTGGCCGACGCGATGGCCCGGTCCGACTCGCGCCTGTCCTGCTTCTCGCGCAGGGTCTGCCGCTTGTCGTACTCCTTCTTGCCCCGCGCGAGCGCGATCTCCGCCTTCGCCCGGCCGTCCTTGAAGTACAGGGCGAGCGGGACGATGGTGTGACCCGTCTCCTGGGTCTTCGCCTCCAGCTTGTCGATCTCCTCGCGGTGCAGGAGGAGCTTGCGCTTGCGGCGCACGGTGTGGTTGGTCCAGGTGCCCTGGCTGTACTCCGGGATGTGGGCGTTGTGGAGCCACGCCTCGTTCCCGTCGATCTGGACGAAGCCGTCCGCCAGCGAGGCGCGGCCCTGGCGCAGCGACTTGACCTCGGTGCCGGTCAGGACGAGCCCGGCCTCGTAGGTGTCGACGATCGCGTAGTCGTGCCGCGCCTTCTTGTTCTGCGCGACGATCTTGCGCTTGCCGTCCTTGACCTTGCCGGCGGCCTGGCCGCCCTGCTTGGGCTGGGACTCCTTCGGTACGTACATTCCCTTGCTCATAGTGCTGGCCATTTTCGCACTACAGGGGGGCTCGGGGGAAAGCCGATTACCGGGGCCGCGGTCCGCGGGTCAGGGAAGGTCTCCGAGGCCGCTCAGCACGGTCTCGGCCCGCCGCAGCGACTCCTTGTCCGCCTCCAGGTCGGGGGTGATGCCCCGGCCGTCGACGGAGCGGCCCGCGGGGGTGCGGTAGTGGCCGACGGTCAGCTCGGCGACGGAGCCGTCGGGCAGCCGGCTCGGCATCTGGACCGAGCCCTTGCCGAAGGTGCGGCTTCCCACGACGACCGCGCGTCCACGGTCCTGGAGGGCCCCGGTGAGCAGCTCGGCCGCGCTCATCGTGCCGCCGTCCACGAGCGTGACCAGGGGTCTCGCGGTGTCGCCGCCCGGGTTCGCGTGCAGGGCGCGCTCGGCGCCGTTCACGTCGTACGTGGCGACGAGGCCGCCGTCCAGGAAGGCGGAGGCGGTGGTGACGGCCTCGGTGACCAGTCCGCCGGAGTTGCCGCGCAGGTCGAGGACGATCCCGGCCCGGTCCGGAGCCCGGCCGACGGCGGTGCGTACGGCGTCGCCCACACCCTTGGTGAAGGCGTCGACCTTGATCAGGGTGACCCGTCCGGGAAGGCTGCTGACGGTCACGGAGTCCGTGGAGAGCCGGGCGCGGCGCAGGGTCCGGCTCCACGACTGCGTGCCGCGCTCCAGGCCGAGGGAGACCTTGGTGCCGGCGGTCGCGTCGTCCGCGTCGCCGCGCAGTAACGAGACGACCTCGGTGACGGGCCGGCCGTCCACCCTCGCGCCGTCGACGGTGCGCAGCCGGTCGCCCTCGCGGATGCCCGCGGCGGCCGCGGGTGAGCCGGCGCTGACGCGGGTGACCTCGATGCGGCCGTCGCGCTCGCGGCGGGCCCACAGGCCGACGCCGGTGTACTGGCCGTCGAGGGCTTGCTCGAACTCCTCGTACTCGCCCTGGGAGTAGACGGCGCCCCAGCGGTCTCCGCTGCGGCTGACGGCCCGTTCGGCTGCCTCCATGGGGGACTTGCCGTCGGCCATCGCCTGGGCGGCGGCCTGGGTGACCTCGTCGTGACGGCGTGCCGATGCCGAACCGAGTGTGCCGTCCTCGGTCTTCCGGGCGTTGTCGGAGAACGATCCGGTGGCCGCGCCGGCGACGAGGACACTCGCGAACACCAATGTCAGGGCCGCCCCGCGGCGGATGCGGCGGGGCTCGCAGAACAGGTCACGGCCTGACATGCCGGTGAGTCTAGGACAACGCGAAGGGCCGCACCGCCGGTTGACGGTACGGCCCTGTTGGGATGCGTCACACCTTCAGGTACTTGCGCAATGCGAAGAAAGCGGCGAGGGCGGGCATCAGCAGGCTCGTCGCGAGGATGAGCGGGAGCTTGGTCAACACGGCGTCCCAGCCGATGAAGTTGATCAAGTTGAGCTTCTCGGACAGCGCCAGACCGTGGTCGATGATGAAGTACCGGGCGATCAGCAGGAATCCGCAGGCCACGCCGCCGCCGATGAGTCCCGCGACCGCGGCCTCGGCGATGAACGGCGCCTGGATGTAGAAGCCGGAGGCGCCGACGAGCCGCATGATGCCCGTCTCGCGCCGCCGGCTGAACGCCGAGACGCGCACCGTGTTGACGATCAGCATCAGGGCGACGACGAGCATCATCGCCATCACCGCGCGCGCGGCCCAGTTCATGCCGTTGAGCAGCCCGAACAGGTTGTCCAGGATGCCCTTCTGGTCCTGGACCGACTGAACGCCGTCCCGGCCGTCGAAGGCGGTCGCGATGACCTGGTACTTCTCCGGGTCCTTCAGCTTGATCCGGTACGACTCCTGCATCTGGTCCGGCGTGAGGGAGCTGGCCAGCGGGGAGTCGCCGAACTGCTCCTTGTAGTGCTTGTACGCCTGGTCCGAGGACTCGTACGTGACCTTCTGCACGACCGTGGCCATCTTGCCCAGGTCGGCGACGATCTGCTTCTTCTGGTCGCTGGTCACCGCGCCCCTGGCGCAGTGCGGGTCGGACTCGGCGTCACTCTTGTTGCAGAGGAAGATCGAGACGTTGACCTTGTCGTACCAGTAGCCCTTCATGGTGTTCACCTGGTCGCTCATCAGGAGCGAGCCGCCGAACAGGGCGAGCGAGAGGGCGACCGAGACGACGACCGCGAAGGTCATGGTCAGGTTGCGGCGGAGACCGACACCGATCTCCGACAGAACGAACTGCGCGCGCATGGCGTCTTCCTCAGACCTTTCCGTGGACGATGATCAGTGCTGGTAGCCGTAGACGCCGCGCGCCTGGTCGCGGACGAGACGGCCCTGCTCCAGCTCGATGACGCGCTTGCGCATCTGGTCCACGATGTTCTGGTCGTGCGTGGCCATCAGGACCGTGGTGCCCGTCCGGTTGATCCGGTCGAGCAGTTTCATGATGCCCACGGAGGTCTGTGGGTCGAGGTTTCCGGTCGGCTCGTCGGCGATGAGGAGCTTGGGCCGGTTCACGAAGGCTCTCGCGATGGCCACACGCTGCTGCTCACCACCGGACAGTTCGCCGGGTCTCCGGTCCTCCTTGCCGCCCAGGCCGACGAGGTCGAGCACCTGGGGCACGGACTTGCGGATCTCGCCGCGGGACTTGCCGATGACCTCCTGGGCGAAGGCCACGTTCTCGGCGACCGTCTTGTTGGGCAGGAGGCGGAAGTCCTGGAACACGGTCCCCAGCTGGCGGCGCATCTGCGGCACCTTCCAGTTGGAGATGCGCGCGAGGTCCTTGCCCAGGACGTGCACCTGGCCTTGGCTGGTCCGCTCCTCGCGGAGGATCAGCCGCAGGAAGGTGGACTTTCCGGAGCCGGAGGACCCCACGAGGAACACGAATTCTCCGCGCTCGACCTCCAGGGAGACATCCCTGAGAGCGGGGCGGGTCTGCTTGGGGTAGACCTTGGAGACATTGTCGAATCGGATCACGGGTGCACCACGGGTCGCCGGGGGTAGGTGTGCGTGACCATACGCGAACCGGGTGTGCAAGCGCAGTCGGCGTACGGGGTTGCGCGCGGCTTGCACGATTTGTCACGGATCTGAGGCGCGATTCACACCCGGTCCGAGGGGCTGAGGCCGCTCCGGGCGGGGCAGGAAAAGGGGGGCCGCGCCGAAATCCGCGGAACCTGGCACAGTGGTAGGGGAACGGTTGCGTTCGCCGCAGCGTTGAGAGAGCGATGTGTACGCGAGAACGCTGCGTACGCGGAGACGTCGCAAGGAGGGCCGGCGCATGACGTACGACCGACTGGTATGCGCTAACTGCGCGGCACCCGTCAGCGAGGGCCGCTGCCCCGTCTGCCGCGCGAACCGGCAGCGACTCCAGCAGGAGGGCCCCTTCGCGGGCCTCAACCCCATGGCACTGATCGCGCTTCTCGCGGTACTGATCGCGGCACTGGCGCTGGTGGCCCATCAGACGGTGTGAGAGCCGCGGGGACGGTCCGGCACGACCGTCGTCGCCCCCGACACGGGCAGGGCCCGGAGCGAGCTGCTCCGGGCCCTTCGTCGTACGTGTGGAACGTCAGGCGGCGGCACCGCCGCGGCCGCCCGCGAGGCGCGGCAGCAGGCGGAAGCCGATACCGCCGGCGATCATCGTGGCGGCACCGATGATCAGGAACGTGGTCTGACCGGCACCGGTCTCGGCCAGCGCGCCGTCCTGGCCCTGGGCCTGGGTGTCCGAACCGGTGTCGGTGAGGGCCGAGGAGCCCTCCTCCTGGGCGGAGGATCCACCGTTGGGGTCGGCGTCGTTGCCGCCGGTACCGCCGGTGCCGCCCTCCGCGGGGGCGGAGCTGGTGCCCGAGGTGGGCTCGTCGGTCGGCCCGGTCGGGTCCGGGTCCTCGGTGGGCTCGGTCGCGGTCGGAGCGGGCTCGGTGGGCTCGGTCTCCGTGGGAGCCGGCTCGGTGGGCTCGGTCTCGGTCGGAGCCGGCTCGGTCGGGGTCGTTTCGGTCGGGACCGGGTCCGTCGGGATGACGGTCGGGTCCGCTGTCGGGTCGGCGGTGGTCGCCGTGAGGCCGACATTGAGGTCGAGCGCCGAGGCGGCACCCGCCGCGGTCAGTGAGGCACCGGCGGCAATCACCGCGCCGGCGGTTATCCGCGCCAAGCGGATCCGCGTCTTCTTGGTCATCTGGCTGCTACCCCCAGTAGCTGATCGTCAATGGAGCAGCGTCCGGAGCCACGGCGTCACAGGGGATTTCGTTCGACCCCCCGGTTCACATGCGCCCCGGTGATACGCATGCCACCCGTCACCCTTCCCAGTTTTCAAAGCAGCGTCAAGGTCGTTGCGTACGCGATGTCCGGAACGGCATCGTTTGCCTGGCCTGGGGACATACGACTGTGACGGAAAACCCATACAGCCCCTACAGACGAAGGCAACTGCCGCCCGGCGGGCGGCAGTTGCCTTGTCGACAAAGAGGTTCAGCGGGGGCGGAGAACGTCCGCCCGCACCGCTTCTGTCGGGTGCCTACTTCTCCTGCTGCTTGCGCCAGCGAATTCCGGCCTCCAGGAAGCCGTCGATCTCGCCACCGAACACGGCCTCGGGGTTGCCGACTTCGAACTCCGTGCGCAGGTCCTTGACCATCTGGTACGGGTGCAGGACGTACGAACGCATCTGGTTGCCCCAGGAGTTGCCGCCGTCGCCCTTGAGGGCGTCCATCGCGGCCTGCTCCTCCTGACGGCGCCGTTCGAGGAGCTTGGCCTGCAGAACGTTCATGGCCGAGGCCTTGTTCTGGATCTGCGACCGCTCGTTCTGGCAGGAGACGACGATGCCGGTGGCCAGGTGGGTCAGGCGCACGGCGGAGTCGGTGGTGTTGACGCCCTGGCCGCCGGGACCGGACGAGCGGTACACGTCGATCCGCAGCTCGGACTCGTCGATCTCGATGTGGTCGGTCTGCTCGACGACCGGCAGGATCTCGACACCGGCGAACGACGTCTGGCGGCGCCCCTGGTTGTCGAACGGCGAGATGCGCACCAGCCGGTGCGTGCCCTGCTCCACGGAGAGCGTGCCGTACGCGTACGGCACGTGGACGGCGAAGGTGGTGGACTTGATGCCCGCCTCTTCCGCGTACGAGGTCTCGTAGAGCTCCGTCTTGTAGCCGTGGCGCTCGGCCCAGCGCAGGTACATGCGCTGGAGCTTCTCCGCGAAGTCGGAGGCGTCGACGCCGCCGGCCTCGGCACGAATGGTGACGACGGCCTCACGGGAGTCGTACTCGCCGGACAGGAGCGTGCGGACCTCCATCTCGTCCAGCGCCTTCTTGACGGCGACGAGCTCGGTATCGGCCTCGGCACGGGTGTCCGGGTCGTCCTCCTCCTCGGCCATCTCGAAGAGAACGCTCAGATCGTCGATACGCCCGCGGAGCGCCTCGGCCTTCCTGACCTCCGCCTGGAGGTGGCTCAGCTTGCTGGTGATCTTCTGCGCCTCGTCCGGGTCGTCCCACAGGGACGGCGCGGCCGCCTGCTCCTCGAGCACGGCGACATCTGCCCTCAGCTTGTCGAGGTCCAGGACGGCCTCGATCGACTCCATGGTCGAGGAGAGGGACTTGAGCTCTTCGGAAACATCGACGACTGCCACGCCTCCAGCGTAACGGTTACGGCAACCGGGCCTCGCCCTCGTCCCCGGCGGAGCCCCGACCGGTGACCGGAACCCCCGAAACGAGTCTCGCCCGCTCCGCGCCTGCCCGTCCCGTACCCGGGGGCGC